>NZ_LFEK01000124.1 GCF_001039265.1 Synechococcus sp. GFB01
CGCAACCCCGCTGCGGCGGTGTAGAAGACGAACAGATAGAAGCCGATCAGGGAGGCGGCCATGCCGGTGCCCGCATCGCCCAGGCCGTAGGCCCAGAGCAACCGCTGGCGAGGGGCCCGGCGCAGCTGAGCGGCATCGCTGATGGCCTCCCGATCGCCCGTTCGCTGCACCAGCCCACCCGTCCGACGCAGGTCATAATGCTGTACGGGGCCGATGAACGGTCGGGCGCAGCCTCCACGGATGGCCACTGGTGCATCCGTACCACTGCGGGCGTAGTTTAGTGGTAAAACCTCAGCCTTCCAAGCTGATGATGCGGGTTCGATTCCCGCCGCCCGCTTCCATTTATCAGCAAGGTTTTTCGGCTTAAGTCCCTTGCTGCGACTGGCTTTCGGCCCGGCTGCCGCCGCCAGCGCCTGATTGCCCTTGCCAGGCTGTGAGGCGAAACATCTCACCAAACGTCTCACAAGCCGGCGTCCCGCGACTGGGAGGTGACGATCAGGNCCGTCGTGTCTCACGCGCTGACCCAAAGGGNCTGCCGCAGGGGCTGGACGGTTCTGAATCACCCCGGTCATGCGCGCCTGAACATCGCTGCTGGCACCGTTGGGGCAAGCGCCGCCAGGTGCTGCTGGCGATCCACTGGGAGTGCGACCAGGTTGACCAGATCCGCGACGCCGTGGTTCAGGTCTACGACGAGTTCCAGCAGGGCATCGAGCCTGATGCCTGCGTTGCCCGGATGCCCCGTGCGGAGGCGCAAGGCGCTGATGGGGAGGCAGTGCTCCGATCGGTATCGAGCCAGGGCGGCCGCGCCAGGCATCGAGGTGGTGGGGCGCTCCACGCTCCCGGGGACTGGGATGCGTTGATCGCAGCGTTTCGGGAACACAAGCTGATCAGTGGTGAGATCAAGCCGTCCACCTGGCACCGGGTTTACCGGCACCACATGAACCACGTGCTTGGAGTCGTGGCTGTGGAGACTCCGCCGCAGAACCCCAAGCAGCTGCTGGAGGCCCTGGCCAGGATCTGGGCGGACAAGCCAGGCGGGCGCACTCGCCAGATCCAGATTCAGTCGACCGCAGCCCTGCTGCGTTGGGCCGTGGCGGAGCGGCGGCTGGGTGGGGACTGGGAGCCGCCGCAAGACCTGACCGTGTTTGTTGGGCGATCGCGTGCAGCGAAAGCCATCACGACGCCGTTGGAGGTGGGGCACATCCTTGCGTTGGTGCCATCCCGGATCCTCGCTGGCGCTTTGGCTTTCAGCTGATGGCAGCCTACGGTTTACGCCCAGAGGAACTCCAGCATCTGCAGATCCGCCAGGGCCGGCTCTGGTGCATGTACGAGAAGGTCGCCTCGCGCGGGAAGACCCGGCCACGGGNGCTTCGCACGCTGCCCTGTGATGACTGGGCGGATGGGTGGCGCCTTGAGGAGCGCTTCCCTGCCCAGGGCTTCCCCCCATGCAGCCTGGCCTTGTTGGCGGCTATGTGGGTCACTACCTGATGAACCGGCCCCTCTGGTAAGAGCTTCGCCGGGAGTATGAGGTGAAGGGGGAGAAGCTGGTTCCCTACTCCTGCCGGCACGGCTACGCCCACCGCGCCCACGTGATCTGCGACCTGCCGCCCAAGGTGGTGGCCGCGGCGATGGGCCACAGCGTGCAGACCCACCTGGCGGCCTACAGCCGCTGGTGCGGCGACGACGTGGTGGATGACGCCTTCGCCAAGGCGGAGAAGCGCCTCGGCCAGGGCCTACCTGCTCAGAACTCGGCGGCGTAATGCCGCACGGCTTGCGAGAACCCGCCCCACCCCTGTTCCTCCAGGGTTGCCAGATACTCCTCGACTGTTTTGGCCGGGTTCTTCAGGCTGGCTCGGTGCTGCCGCATCGCCATGCAGACCCGTTCGGCATCCAGGTTCAGCCGATCCACCAGAAATGAGTCGGGATGNCAGGCGCCAAGGCCTTAGCTCGCCAGGACGTGATCCGGGAAGTCATCCAGGTTGAAGGTGACGATCAGATCGGCACCACACTTGATGGCGGCAGCCAGAACATGGCGGTCATCCGGGTCGGGTAACTCCAGGGCTGGAATCAGGGACTGATAGCCATCGACCAGCGCATCACGCACGTGAGCATTCATCAGCGTGCGGGTCCGCTCCAGCTGCGCTCTGGAGAGAACAGACCGGTTCCGCAGCACGGCCGTCATCCACTCCTTGTGAATCTGGTCACTCCAGCGGGCTCGATAGAGATCCGTGAGCGCCAGGCGCATCAGCAGATCGCGGAGTGGAGCCGGATAGAGAACGCAAGCGTCGTAGACAACCGTGAAGCGATTCACCTCAGTAGCCCATGCCCAGCTCCTGGGCATGGGCCGCCAGCTCATCGAGAGCCGCGGCACGCCGCTGATCGATGGCGTGCTTGTAGGCCATCAGGTCGGCCAGGCGGATGCGCCGATGGGTGCCGACCTTGCGGAAGGGGATCTCACCTTGCTCCAGCCGCTCGATCAGGAAGGGCCGGGACACGTTCAGCAGATCAGCGGCTTGCTGTGTCGTCAGCTCGGCATGCACCGGCACCAGCGTGACGGCATTGCCCAGGGCCATCTGCACCAGGATTCCCTCCACCAAGTCCAGCACGGGGGCCGGGATGGGAACGGATGCGCGCTGGCCGCCTTCCAGCTCAAGGGAAAGGCAGGCTTGACGCAGGCCATGGCTGGCACGAAAGCGAGCAAGGTCGCGCAGGCTTGCTCCTGCGGCCTCAGCTGCCTCGGCTGTGGGAACCACGGGCTCAATGGAGCTGGGGAGCGCGACGGCCATGGGCAACGGGGTGAGAGGCTACTCGCACAGTAATCGAAATAATCGCAGTATCCGCAGCATCTGCAAGAGCGGTGGGCCTGCGTTCCATGGATTGCCGGCCAAGGCCCAGCCAGCGGGATGCGGGGCTGCAGTGATCGCACCAAGATCAAGATCCGCGCCGCGGGCTTCCGCCTAGTGGTCGAGGTGCGGGATCACACGAAGGTGCCGGTCCTTGTCGTGGCGGTGGGCAAGCGGGAGCGCAATGCTGGCTACCGACAGGCTGCCCAGCGCTGAGGCCCTACCCCATGGCCGACTCCATGCACCCTGAGCTGGATCAGCTGCGCCGGGAAAACGCTCGTCTGATTGGCCTGCTGGAGGCTCACGGCATCGCCTGGCGCTCCAGCGAACCCCGCGGTTGGAACCACCCCCGGACTCAGCTCGGCCCGCTGCCAGTGCTCCCGGTTCGGCGGAGCAGAAGGTGGCCCTGTTCCGTCGTTTGTTTCGCGGTCGTGACGACGTCTATGCCCTGCGCTGGCAGAGCCGCAGCAGCGGACGCTCTGGGTATGCACCGGCCTGCGCCAATGAATGGCAACCCAGCGTCTGCGAGAAGCCCAGGATCAGCTGCCGCGACTGCCATCACCGGAAGCTGTTGCCCCTCACTGATGCGGCGATCTACGGCCATCTGGCCGGCGAACACACCCTCGGCCTCTACCCCTTGCTGGTGAACGACACCTGTCATCTGTTGGCGGTGGATTTCGATGAGCAGGACTGGCGCGAGGACGCAAGGGCCTTTCTGCGCTCCTGCCTGGAGTTGGCGGTGCCTGCCGCACTGGAGATCTCCCGTTCCGGGGAGGGCGCCCATGTGTGGGTGTTCTTTGAGGAGGCGGTACCGGCCCGAGAGGCCCGTGAGCTCGGGGCAGCCCTGATCAGTCACACCTGCGCTGCGTCACGTCAATTGCAGCTGAGCTCCTACGACAGGCTCTTTCCCAATCAGGACAGCATGCCCAAGGGGGGCTTCGGCAACCTGATCGCCCTGCCGCTGCAGAAGGAAGCCCGGCAGCGGGGTTGCAGCGTGTTCGTGGATGACGACCTGAAGCCCTATCCCGATCAGTGGGCCTATCTGGCAACCCTGCAGAGGCTGTCGGTGGCAGGGCTGCAGACCTTGATCCAGAGCGCCACGGGCGGTGCCCATCCTCTCGATCTGGCGTTCATCGACGAGGAGGACCTGGCGACCCCATGGAAACCGCATCAGGCGGCTCCAGCGATCAGGGGACCGCTGCCCACCTCACTCACGCTCACCCTGGCTGATCGCCTTTATGTGGAGCGTTCGAGCCTGCCGCAGCCACTGCTCAATCGCCTGATCCGCCTCGCCGCCTTCGCCAACCCCGCCTTCTACAAGGCCCAGGCGATGCGCCTGTCGGTGTGGGACAAACCGCGGGTGATCGGCTGCGCCGAAAACTTCCCCCAGCACATCGCCCTGCCGCGGGCCTGCCTCGAACCCGTGCAGACCCTGCTGCAGGAGCTGGGGATCAACTGGGAGCTGGTGGATGAACGCCAGGACGGCTCACCGATGGAGATGGCGTTCACGGGCCAGCTGCGCGCTGACCAGGAGGCCGCCGTCGAGGCGATGCTGCGCCATGACATCGGAGTGCTGCAGGCACCGACGGCCTNCGGGAAAACGGTGATGGCAGCAGCGATCCTGGCGCGCCGCAGGGTCAACACCCTGGTGCTGGTGCATCGGGCGGAGTTGCTGCGTCAATGGGAGGAGCGGCTCCAAACCTTTCTGGATGTCGCTCCTGAGGCGATCGGTTGCATCGGTGGTGGCAAAGCCAAGCCCACCGGCCAGCTCGACATCGCCGTGATGCAGTCGCTGGTGCGGAAGGGAGAGGTGAACCCTGTGGTGCAGGGCTACGGGCAGGTGATCGTCGACGAGTGCCACCACATCGCCGCCGCCTCCTTTGAAACGATCCTCAGGCAGGTGAAGGCCCGCCACGTGCTGGGCCTGTCGGCCACCCTGGTGCGCCGCGACGNCTTGCAGCCGATCCTGTTCATGCAGTGCGGCCCCATTCGCCACACCGCCCAGCGACCTGCCGGGGCGCCCCAGACCCTGGAACTGGTAAGCCGCACCCATCAGCTCCCAGCACTACCGGCCGATCTGCCGATCCAGGAGCTGATGCGCCGGCTGGCGGAAGATCAGGCCGAACCGCCTGCATCGTGGCCGAGGCCCTCGCCTGCTGGGTTGATGGCCGCAAGCTGCTGCTGCTAAGCGAGCGCACGGACCACATCACAGCGATCGCCGGCGCGCTGGCTGAGCAGGTGCCGAAGCTGTTTCTCCTGCATGGCCGCCTGAGCGCACGCCAGCGCAGCGCCACTCTGGCCGCGCTGGAGCAGCTGCCCCCTGAGGCACCCCGCATCGTGCTGGCCACCGGGCGGCTGGTGGGCGAAGGCTTCGATCACCCTCCGCTCGACACCTTGCTGTTGGCGATGCCCGTGTCCTGGAAGGGCACGCTGCAGCAATACGCCGGCCGCCTGCATCGGCAGCAGGCTGGCAAAACCAGCGTGCGGATCATCGACTGGGTCGATCTCGGCCACCCCGTGCCGCAACGCATGTGGGAGCGGCGGCTGCGGGGCTATCGGGCGATGGGGTATGAGCTGACCTCGACCAAGCAGCCCTTGTCAGACGGCGCCCATGTACGGCCACACCCCGTNACAATAAAAANGCCAGTCCCTGGTATGCCATGTCACCGGTCGAGACCGCGCTCCATGCGGCGATCGAAGCGATCGACGAGCCCCGCTCCGCTCGGATGGACCAGCGCACCAAGCCCTCGGTGAAGGCCAGCATTGAGGCGGCTGCAGACCTGATGGGCGTGGAGGCTTCCGCCTTCGTGGTGATGTCGGCGTATGCACGCGCCCAGGAGCTGCTCAGTGGCAGGCAGCAGACCCTGCTCAGCCAGGGCGATCACCAGGCCCTGCTCGCCGCCCTCGACGACGAGACCACCCCCACGCCCGCCCTGCTGGAAGCCTGGCAGCTGCACCAGGACCAGGTCGTGCACTCCTGATCCGGTGCGGTACCGGATCGAAGCCTTTGACCCTGGCCTGCACGACACCAAGGACTTCCGCTGCGGCAGCGACAGCCAGGACAACTTTCTGCGCCGCACCGCCAAGCGCCAGCAGCGTGATGGCTACACCCGGCTCTACGTCGCCACTGACGCCGCCCAGGCAGGCGAACCTCGGGCCTGCCTGGCTTTTACGCCATCAATGCCCATGCCATTGGCGTGGCTGACGTGCCCCCCGATGCTGCCCCGCGGGCACCGCGATCGAACCTGATTCCAGGCGTTTTTCTCAGCCACCTCGCTGTCGACCGGAGGCACCAGGGCCAGGGGCTGGGTCGCATCCTGCTGGTGGATGCCATGCAGCAGTGCCAACGGGCGGGGCAGATCCTGGGAGTGCGGCTGATGCTGCTCGATGTGGCGGCCGATGCTGGAGAAGCGGAACGCGCCCGCCTCCACCGCTTCTACGCGTCGATGGGGTTCCGGCCCTTGCCAGGACGATCTGAGCGGTTGTTCCTCTCGCTGAATACAACGCCAGCGTATTCATGGGAAGCGAGATTCCCCTTGATAAGCCGTTGAGCCCTTTGTGGGAGGCCTCGCTTGTCCCGCCGCGGTCTCAGTGGCTGGTCGCGAGGCGTGCCTGCCCTGGCCCGATCCCGAGGCTCAGTCGGCTTCCAGGGGGAAACATCTCGCCAAACATCTCACTTGGCGCCTAGTGCTTATTGAGAAGCCAAGCAGCCCAATGAGACTGGGTGATGTGTGGCTCAGCCTCCGGTGGGGAAGAGCGCCTGAATCTGCAGGCGGATGGTCACTGGGCCCAGCAGCTTGTCGCCGAGCACCTCTGGCCGGGCCGCGTTCCAGAAGGCCTGCAGGGAGGCGTTGAAGGGCTGGCTGCCGATGCGGCGGATGATCCTGCCGAATCCGCCCCCGACCGGCACGGTCCAGCCTCTGCCATCCCCGGCGGTCCGGTCGGCCGTGATGATCGGCGAGCTGGCGAGATACCAACCCTTGGGAAGGTTGTAGTTGATGAACGGCTGAATCAGCATGGAATTGACTTCTCGCCCGCCATTTCCAGCGAACGACCAGACGTTGTTGACCAGCATCCCGGCCACCAGCGGCCCCTGTGTATACACAGCAACCGCAGCAGGGTAGGCGCTCCAGCGTTGCGTGCTCAGTCGATCATCGGTTGCCGACGGAAACACAAGGGTGGGGCCGAATCCGAACTGCAGGCGGCCGCGGGTGCGTGGCACCAGAAAAAGGGTGGGATTGATATCGCCGATGCCGATCACATCGCTCCCCCCGGCCAGCGGCCGCTGGATCACCGGCACGATGGTTTGGGTGATCAGGAAAAATCGTCATTCAGCCGAAACGGAATGACCGGCTGCACATTCCAGACGTTCAGGGTGCGGTCGGCGTCGGCGGATGGATCGATCGTCCGGGGAGCCCACTGGCTGGCGTGGCGTTCCACTGGATCGGCAGGCTGATCAGATTGGCAACCGGGTTCTGGGCTTCCTTGGCGAGGGCTTCGGTGTTGCCTCCCCGAGCTTCCTGCTCGAGAACCGGCTGAGAATCGGGGTCGGCTGGGGACGCATCCTGCACAGGCTCGCCAGGGGCACCGGGTTCCAGTTGAAGGCTCCTGTCGCCGGCTGCTGCGCCGGTCTGGCCTCCGCTGTGCCCAGGGCGGTCAGCAGCCAGGCCGCGGCGCCTCCAGGCAGCAGGCCTCGGAGACTGGGCGGCGGGGCCATGGCGGGATCAGGCAGATCGCCGCCTGGTTCCACGAAGGATCCAACCCCGTCGACGGGCCCGTCGACGAGCCCGTCGCAGCGCGTCATGGGAGCCACGCGCACGATTGGCGCAGGCGATCTCAGAGCTCGGCCTGCTCGAGCAGGCGGCGGTTCACCAGCAGCGCCAGACTGTGACTCTCCATGGGCATGCCCTGCGGCATCCAGCGCTGCGGCCTGCTGGGCAGGTCGTCGCCGGGGGGCAGGGCGGTGTCGATCACCAGCAGCCAGCCGGCGGGTGCCACCGGCAGATCGAAGTGGATCGCCTTGCTGTAGGCGTTGAGGCCGCACCAGAGCAGCGGTCCCTCGCGGCTGTCGTTGATGCTCCAGGCCAGGGTGTGCGACCAGGCGGCCCAGTCGGGTTTGCCCAGCTGCACGCCATGCCACTGCCGCCAGCGGTGTGAGGGGTCGGTGCTGCGGCGCTGGGGGACCTCCTCGTAGGGCAGCTCGGGATTGAGCACCGGCAGCAGCAGCCGGCGCAGGTTCAGGAGCCGGCGCAGGTAGAGCCGCAGGGCCAGATCCCCCTCGTCCGGCCGCCAGTGCATCCAGCCGAGCGGGTTGTTCTGGCACCAGGTGTTGTTGTTGCCCCCCTGGCTGCGGCGCACCTCATCGCCCATCAGCAGCATCGGCACCCCGGGCGCCAGCAGCAGGCTGGCCAGCAGGTTGCGCAGCTGGCGCTCCCGCAGGGCGGTGATGGCATGGTCGCTGCTGGGCCCTTCCACGCCGTGATTCCAGCTGTTGTTGTGGTTGTCGCCGTCGCGGTTGTCCTCGCCGTTGGCGAGGTTGTGCTTGCCGTTGAAGCTCACCAGGTCGGCCAGGGTGAAGCCGTCATGGGCGGTGAGGAAGGTGATGCCCTGGCCGGGGTGCACCGGGGTCTGGGTGTAGAGATCGGGGCTGCCGGAGAGCCGCTGGCCGATCGCCCAGCAGGTCTTCTCGTCGCCCTTCCAGAAGCGGCGCAGGTCGTCGCGGAAGCGCCCGTTCCAGGTGGCCACCCGCCGGGCCGGGAAGTCGGCCAGCTTGTAGAGGCCGCCGCAGTCCCAGGGTTCGCTGATCAGCTTCAGGTCGGCGAGGTCGGGGTCGGCCTCCATGTCCTCGAAGAGGGGCGGCTGCTCGAGCGGGGCCAGGTTGTCGCCGCGGCTGAGGGCGATGCCCAGGTCGAAGCGGAAGCCGTCCACGCCGAGTTCGGTGGCCCAGCAGCGCAGCGACTCCAGGATCAGGCGGCGCACCAGGGGGCGGTTGGCGGCGATCGTGTTGCCGCAGCCGCTCACATCCTGGTAGTCGCCCCTGGCGCTCTGCTGGTAGTAGAGGCGATCGCAGAAGCCGCGCCAGCTCAGGGTGGGACCGGCCTGATTGCCCTCGGTGGTGTGGTTGTAGACCACATCGAGCAGCACCTCGATGCCGGCCCGGTGGCAGGCGCTCACCAGTTGGCGCACCTGGTCGCGGCCGCTCAGGGGGTCGTCGCCGAGCAGGTAGTCGGGGTGCGGGGCCATCCAGCTCAGCGGGCTGTAGCCCCAGTGGTTGATGCGTCCGGGAGGGGCATCGGCCGGATCGAAGGCCATCACCGGCAGCAGCTCGATCGCGGTGATGCCTAGCTCCTGCAGATAGGGGATGGTGTCGATCAGTCCCAGCAGCCGGCCCTGCCGTTCGGCCGGCACGGGACAGCCCGGTCCCTGGGTGAAGCCGCCCACGTGCAGTTCGTAGATCACGCTGCGCTGCCAGCTGTGGCGCGGCCTGGGTGCCGCTTCGAANTCGAAGCGGTCCCGCTCGGTCACCACGCCCTTGAGGCAGCAGGCCGTGTTGGGTACCGAGCCCACGGCGGCACCGCGCCGGTAGCTCCGCCAGCCGGCGATCGCCCGCGCGCAGGGATCCAGCAGCACCTTGGAGGGGTTGAAGCTGTGGCCGCCCGGTTGCAGCGGACCGAACACCCGGTAGCCGTAGCAGCAGCCGATCCCGACCCCTTCCACCTCCACATGCCAGTGGTCGGCGGAGCGATGGCGCAGATCCAGCCCGATCACCTGCCGGGGTTCGGTGGCGTCGCCGTCGTCGAACAGCAGCAGCTCCAGCCGGGTCGCCAGTGGCGCCACCACCGAGAAGTTCACGCCCCGGCCGGTGAGGCTGGCGCCCAGGGGCCAGGGCCGGCCGAGGTGCACGCGTGCTGGTGGGCTCGACAACGCTCAGCAGGCAACGGGCCCAACCTAGGCAGGCTGTCTCCGCCGGGACACGGCCGGGATGGTTGGATCGGTGCATGGCGCTCCAGGCTTCCCCACCGGATCCGGGTCGACCGCCGCGGCGGATCCGGCCGGGCCTGTGGCTGTTCGCCCCCAGCCGCGACAGCCAGGGGGGCAGCAGCTGGCTGCTGGAGGGGGAGGGGGAGCAGCCGGCCCTGCTGATCGATTGCCCGGCCCTCACCCAGGACAATCTCACCAGCCTGCAGCGGTTCGGCTCCAACGGCGCGATCGTGCTCACCAGCCGGGAGGGGCATGGTCGCTGCCGCCGTTTCCAGGAGCAGCTGGGCTGGCCGGTGTGGGTGCAGGAGCAGGAGGCCTACCTGCTGCCTGGCGTGGAGCGCCTGCAGACCTGGAGTGAGGAGATGGCCATCGGCGATGGCCGGCTGCTGTGGACGCCCGGCCCCACACCGGGGGCTGCGGTGCTGGCGATCCTTCGCCACGGCCTCGATCTGCTCTTCTGCGGTCGTCTGCTGCTCCCCACCGCACCGGGCCGGCTGGCGCCCCTGCGCACGGCGCGCACGTTTCACTGGCCGCGGCAGCTTCGCAGTGTGGAGCGGCTGCGGCGCTGGCTGCCGGCCGGCTCGCCGGCCTGGATCGCCTGCGGCGGGGGGCTTGGCGCCCTGCGCGGCGAGGTGCTGGTGCCCCACGGAGCCGCCCTTCTGGCGGCGCTGGAGCTGACGCCTTGAGCCCGGCGAGGGCGGCCCGCGGCCTCGCCGGGCTGCCCCTCGATCGGCAGAACCGTTGCCGTGCCGGGTTTTCCGGTTGCAGTCGCGATGCGCCCCCCATACCATTGGCGCGCTGACCGCTGGCTGGTCGGGTCCTTCGACACGAGCCAGCATTCCCCGCTCACCCGTTCAGTCCCCGACCGCAGCCAGCCAGGCTCACCAACCCCATGAACAAAGCTGATCTCGTCAACCACGTTGCCGCCCGCACCGAGCAGACCAAGACCGACGTGGCCCAGGTGGTCGATGCCCTGATCGACACCATCATCGACTCGGTGGTGGAAGGCAAGAAGGTCTCGATCCTCGGCTTCGGCTCCTTCGAGCCCCGCGAGCGCTCCCCACGCCAGGGTCTCAATCCCAAGACCGGCCAGAAGATCGAGATTCCGGCCAAGCGGGTGCCCGCCTTCACCGCCGGCAAGCTGTTCAAGGACCGCGTGCAGGGCTGAGCGGGGGGCGCCCGGCTGCGCCTCTGCCCGCCTGCCGAGCGGCCCCGCCGGGGCCGCTTTTTCGTGGCGGCTCCGCTGCCCTGCCCGCCGGTTTGGATGGGTGGAGCGATGCCGCCGCCTTGACCGTCGCCCTGCCGGCCCACATCCAGTCCCTGATCGAGACCGGTCAGCGGCGCCGGCGGGAGGGCTATCGCGGGCGCTTCGCGCCCTCGCCCACCGGTGCCCTGCACCGGGGCAACCTGCGCACCGCGCTGCTCAGCTGGCTGGAGGCCCGCCTCAGCGGCGGCGCGTGGCTGCTCCGCCACGACGACCTCGACACGCCGCGCAACCGGCCGGGCGCCATCGAGGCGATCGAAGCCGACCTGCTCTGGCTTGGGCTGCACTGGGATGGCCCGGCCCTGCGGCAGAGCCGGCGCCGGGGCCTCTATGGCTCCGTGCTCTCGGCGCTGCGCCGTGCGGGCCTGCTCTATCCGTGCCGCTGCAGTCGCCGTCTGCTGGCGGATGTCTCCGCCCCGCATGGGCGCTGGCCGGTGTATCCGGGCTGGTGCCGCCAGCGAGCGCCGGTCTGGGGTCCGGAGCAGGGCAGGCTGCCGAGCTGGCGCCTGCGTCTGCCGCCGGGCCCGCTGGGCTGGCAGGAGCGCTACGGGCCCCCCGGCCGCTGCGATGCGGCCACCGACGTGGGGGATGTGGTGCTGCGCCGCGCCGATGGCTTTCTGGCCTATCACCTGGCCACGGCGGTGGATGAACTCACCCTGGGGATCAGCGATGTGCTGCGCGGGGCGGATCTCTGGCCGGCCACGGCGGCCCAGGTGGGGGTGATGGCGGCGCTCGGTTTTGCGCCGCCGCGCTACGGCCATGTGCCGCTGTGGTGCGACGAGGCCGGTCGCCGACTCAGCAAACGCAGCGCCGATGAGGGGCTCGAGGGCCTGCGGGCCCGGGGTCTCGACGCCCCGGGGGTGATCGGTGCGCTGGCGGCCAGCGCCGGTCTGGTCGCCGCCGGAGCGCGGATCAGTGCGGCCGAGCTGTGTGAGGAGCTCACGCTGGAGCGCTTCCAGCAGTTACTGCGCCGCGCCGCGCTCGCCGCCAAGACTTAAGGAAGAGTTCGGGATCGCCGGCTCTCACCGGCGCGACACTGAAGCTCAGCAATCACCTGCACCGGCAGGTCGTCGGAATGACGGTTCATCCTGCCCCTGACCACGCCGATCCCAAGGCCGATCCCATCGACGCCTCCCCCTGCCCGCACTGCGGCGGTAGCGGCTTGCTGCGGTTGGACAGTCAGCGCTTCCGAACCTGCCTGCCCTGCCTCGGCCAGGGACGGATCGCGCCCCTGGGCGCGGCCATCACCACCGCTGAGCTGGGCAGGCTGCGGGCTGCAGCGCGGCTCAGCGCAGCTGCTTCCGTTGCTGCTGCCTGATGAAGAACGCCGCGGTGGCGACCACCACCAGCAGGGGCGCCGCCGTGAGCAGGAGCAGGATGACCGCGGTCCAGTCGGTGTACATCGCTTCAGACCAGATGCTGCGCGCATCATCTCAGGCGCGCCCTCCGGACCGCGCGGGCCGGCTCGGGGCCCGGATCCACAGCCCGCCGCCGATTGCCGCCCTGGTGGCGCTGCTGCCGCTGGCCCTCGCCGTGCCCGCGTCTCGGGCCGATGTGGTGTTCGAGAACTGCCAGCGCCTGGCCGATGGCGGCCTCACCTGCGACACCAGGCCCACCGGCAACACCCTGCTGGATGCGGAGGCAGCGCGCTACGGGCTCCTCCAGCAGGCCAGCCCGGGCTGGAATGAGTTCGAGCCCTTTGCCGGCGACGACGAGATGTTCGGCGGCAACGAGACCTGATCCAGCCGCCCTGATCCAGGCGCAAGACCTAGGCGTTCAGCAGGGCCGCCACATGGGCGGCGCAGCTCTCGCCCAGGGCGGCGAGGTTGTAGCCCCCCTCCAGCACCGACACCAGCCGCCCGCCGGCGTGCTCGCGGGCAACGGCCAGGCAGAGATCGGTGAGCCGGCCGAAGTCGGCGGCCTCGAGGCGGAAATGGCCGAGCGGATCGCTGCGGTGGCCGTCGAACCCGGCCGACACCAGAACCAGCTGGGGGCGGAAGCGCCGCGCGGCCGGCAGCAGCGCAGCCTCCAGCGCCGCAGCACGGCGGCGCCATCGCTGCCGGCGGGCAGGGGCAGTTCACGGTGGTGCCGGCTCCGGCCCCCTCGCCCCGTTCGCTGGCGGCGCCGCTGCCCGGGTAGTTGCCCCACTCGTGCACGCTCAGATAGAGCACGCTGGGATCGCGCCAGAAGATCGCCTGGGTGCCGTTGCCGTGGTGCACGTCCCAGTCGACGATCAGCACCCGCTCGAGCCCCCAGGCCGCCTGGGCGTGGCGCGCCGCCAGGGCGGCGTTGTTGAAGAGGCAGAAGCCCATGCCCCGCTCCGCCTCGGCGTGGTGGCCGGGTGGCCGCAGGGCCGCGAAGGCCCGCTGCACCGTGCCGCCCAGCACCGCATCCACGGCGGCCAGGGCGCCGCCGGCGGCCAGCCGCGCCACCGTTTCCGAGTGAGTGCCGATGGCCGTGTCGCCGGTGCTGAGTTCGGGCCGGCCCGCGGCCACATCGCGCCGCACGGTGCGCAGGTAGGCCTGGCTGTGGCAGCGCAGCAGCTCCGCGTCGCCGATCGGGCGGGCGGCGATCGGCTCGCAACGGCTGCTCAGGCCGCTGCCGGCCAGGGCGGTCTCGATCGCCGCCAGGCGCCGGGCT
>NZ_LFEK01000125.1 GCF_001039265.1 Synechococcus sp. GFB01
TTTTTTGCGGCTGGCCAGCGGCGCGCCGCTGGGGCCTNGATCCTGGCCCGGGGCAGGCTCTGGCCGGGGGTGTTGACGGGTGGGAGGGCAGCAACGGATACTTCAGGAGTCGCGGAAGCGATCCAGCGGAGATCGCGAAAGCGATCCAGCAGCGGCACCGGATTCCAGCTCCGAAGCTGAGCCCGAGCCCAATCTGGGACTGTAGTTCAATCGGTTAGAGCACCGCCCTGTCACGGCGGAAGTTGCGGGTTCGAGCCCCGTCAGTCCCGTTCCATCACCAGGAGAGCCGGCTGTGGCAGCTGAGGCGAATCAGGCGCGTCCGGTGCGCGTTCGCCTCGCCCCCAGCCCCACCGGCACGCTTCACATCGGCACGGCCCGCACGGCGGTGTTCAACTGGCTGTTCGCCCACCACCACGGCGGCGCCTTCCTGCTGCGCATCGAAGACACCGACCGGGAGCGCAGCAAGCCGGAATACACCGCCAACATCCTCGAGGGCCTCGCCTGGCTCGGCCTGCACTGGGACGGCGAGCCGGTGATCCAGAGCGAGCGGGTGGAGCTGCACCGCGCCGCCATCCAGCAGCTGCTCGATTCCGGCCACGCCTACCGCTGCTACGCCAGCGAGGCCGAGCTCACGGCGATGCGCGAGCAGCAGGCCGCCAACAAACANGCGCCCCGCTACGACAACCGCCACCGCGACCTCAGGCCCGAGCAGGAGCAGGCCTTCATCGCCGAGGGGCGCGAGGCGGTGATCCGCTTCCGCATCGACGACGCCCGCACCATCACCTGGACCGATCTGGTGCGCGGTGAGATGCGCTGGAGCGGCGCCGATCTGGGCGGCGACATGGTGATCGCCCGCCGCGCCCCGGCCGATGCGATCGGCGATCCCCTCTACAACCTGGTGGTGGTGGTCGACGACGCGGCGATGGCGATCAGCCACGTGATCCGCGGCGAGGACCACATCGCCAACACCGCCAAGCAGCTGCTGCTCTACGAGGCGCTGGGCCACGCCGCGCCGGCCTTCGCCCACACGCCGCTGATCCTCAACAAGGAGGGCAAGAAGCTCTCCAAGCGCGACGGTGTGACCTCGATCAGCGACTTCCGGGCGATGGGCTACACGGCCCCGGCGCTGGCCAACTACATGACCCTGCTGGGCTGGTCGCCGCCGGAGGGGATGGGCGAGCGGTTCAGCCTCGAGCAGGCTGCCGCAGTGTTCGGCTTCGAGCGCGTCAACAAGGCCGGCGCCCGCTTCGACTGGGACAAGCTCAACTGGCTCAACGGCCAGGTGCTGCGCGAGCAGGGGGCGGAGGCGCTGCTGGCGCAGCTGCAACCCCTCTGGGCCGAGCGGGGCTGGGGAGGGGCCGACGCCGCCAACCCCGTGCACCGCGAGGCGGCCTGGCAGCTGGAGCTCACCGAGCTGCTTGGCCCCTCGCTCACCCTGCTGGCCGATGGGGTGGAGCAGGCCGCTCCCTTCTTCACCACACCGGAGCTCAACGACGACGCCCGCACCCAGCTGGAGAGCGCCGGGGCCCGGCCGGCCCTGACGGCGCTGGCCGCGGCCCTCGAGCCGCTGAGCGGCGGAGCCCTCGCGGCCGATCAGGCCCAGACGCTGCTGAGCGAGGCCGCCACGGCCGCCGGCGTGAAGAAGGGCGTGATCATGAAGAGCCTGCGGGCCGCCCTGCTCGGCAGCCTGCAGGGGCCCGACCTACTCACCACCTGGCTGCTGCTCCACCGCAGCGGCGACGACCTGCTCCGCATCCGCCGCGCCCTCTGAGCCGGGCTCGGTGGGGCCCTCCGGGCCGGCCGCCGCGCCGCTGAGCCCGAGCGTGCGGGCCAGGGGCCCGGCACTGAGCCCCTGCAGACCCACGGTGAGCAGGATCGTGAGAAACACCAGGCCCTGCAGCCGGCCCGCCCCCACCACGCCGGCCTGCTCCAGACGGATCGCGAACAGGCTGGCCACGGCGGCGGTCACGATACCGCGCGGCGCCAGCCAGCCGATCAGCAGGCGCTGGGGAACGGTGAGCTCCAGGCCCCAGGTGGCCAGGCCGATCACCAGCGGCCGCAGCAGCAGCATCAGGGCCAGCACGCAGAGCACACCGCCCCAGCCCAGCGGGCTGAGCTGGCCCAGGGTCACGTCGGCGGCTAGCAGGGGGAAGAGCATCGTGATCGCCAGCTGGGCCAGCTGACGGATCAGCTCATCGAGCTCGGCCGCGTCGGTGTCGGGCCGGCGGCCTACCACCACCCCGGCGGTGACGGCCGCCGGCAGCCCCGATTCCGGCAGCAGCTGCTCGCAGCCGGTGAACAGCAGCAGCAGGCTGCCGAGGCTGAGCTGCAGGCGCAGGGCGGCGCCGCCGTCGGCGGGGATGCGGCGCAGGGCCTCGGCCAGCAGCCAGCCGCAGGCGAGCCCGAGCACGGCGCCCACCCCGAG
>NZ_LFEK01000013.1 GCF_001039265.1 Synechococcus sp. GFB01
CCGCCTCCGCTCACGACCGCCGATGGAACTCACCCTCTGGACCTATGAAGGCCCGCCCCACGTGGGCGCCATGCGCGTCGCAACGTCCATGGAGGGGGTGCACTACGTGCTGCACGCGCCCCAGGGCGACACCTACGCCGATCTGCTGTTCACGATGATCGAGCGGCGCGACCGGCGCCCGCCGGTCACCTACACCACCTTCCAGGCCCGCGATCTGGGGGGCGACACGGCCGAGCTCGTGAAGCGCTCGATCGCCGATGCGGTGGAGCGCTTCCGGCCGGAGGCCCTGCTGGTGGGCGAGAGCTGCACAGCCGAGCTGATCCAGGACCAGCCCGGCGCCCTGGCTGCCGGCATGGATCTGGGCGGCATTCCGATGGTGAGCCTGGAGCTGCCCGCCTATTCCAAGAAGGAGAACTGGGGGGCGGCCGAAACCTTCTATCAGCTGGTGCGGGGCCTGCTGAAACCGCAGCTGCCGCCCCCCGGCAGCCCCAGGCCCGATCCAGGCCGCTGGCGCACCGAGGGCCGCCGGCCGCGGGTCAACCTGCTGGGCCCCTCGCTGCTGGGCTTCCGCTGCCGCGACGACGTGCGCGAGCTCACCCAGCTGCTGGCTGAGCACGGCATCGACGTGAGCGTGGTGGCGCCCCTGGGGGCACGGCCGGCCGATCTGCTGCGCATTCCCGCGGCCGACGCCAACGTGTGCCTCTACCCGGAGGTGGCCGGCACCGTGTGCAGCTGGCTGGAGCGGAGCTTCGGCATGGCCACGGTGCGTGCGGTGCCGATCGGCATCGGCGCCACGGTCGCCTTCCTGGAGGAGCTCGACCGGGTGCTCGGCCTGGAGGGGGCCGTGGCCGAGGCGGCTGCGGCGGAGGCGGAGCGGCGTTCGCGGCTGCCTGGTACTCCCGCTCGGTGGATTCCACCTACCTCACCGGCAAGCGGGTGTTCATCTTCGGCGATGCCACCCACGCCATCGCGGCGGCCCGGGTGGCCAGCCGCGAGCTGGCCTTCACGGTGGTGGGGCTGGGCAGCTACAGCCGCGAGCAGGCCCGGGAGGTGCGTGCCGCAGCCCAGGATCTGGGCCTCGAGGCGCTGATCACCGACGACTACCTGGCGGTGGAGGCCGCCATGGCGGAGGTGGCCCCGGAGCTGGTGCTGGGCACCCAGATGGAGCGCCACAGCGCCAAGCGCCTCGGCATCCCCTGTGCCGTGATCAGTGCACCGCTGCACGTGCAGGACGTGCCGGCCCGGCATGCCCCCCAGATGGGTTGGGAGGGAGCCAACGTGCTCTTCGACACCTGGGTGCACCCCCTGATGATGGGTCTGGAGGAACACCTGATCGGCATGTTCCGCCACGACTTCGAGTTCGTGGACGGCCATCGCAGCCACCTGGGCGACGGGGCTCCGTCGATCAGCCCCACGGCCGACGCGGTGCACGGCGCCGATGCTGCAGACGAGAGCCTGCACTGGACTGCCGCAGGGGAGGCGGAGCTGGCCAGGATCCCCTTCTTCGTGCGCGGCAAGGTGCGCCGCAACACCGAGACCTTCGCCCGCGAGCGCGGCATCGCCGCGATCAGCGACGAGGTGCTCTACGACGCCAAGGCGCATTTCAGTCGCTGAGCCGCAGTCGCAGAGTTGCAGTGGCTGAGCTGCAGTGGGGATCTACTCCCCATCGCCCAGGCCCACGCTGCTGCAGGGCCCCGGAGTTTGCTGCTCCGCGGCATCACACAAGCATCCCGATCCCGGCATCCCCTGCTTGCGAAACATTGATGATCCCAGGGCTGCGGGAGTCCTGGGCCGCTCCTAGCGTCTGTTCCAGGCAGGAACGCCCGTGAGCCTTTCCGACCGCTTCATCCGCAGCCCGGTGCTCACCACGGTGTGCTCGCTGCTGATCCTGATCATGGGGGCGATCGCGATCCCGCTGCTTCCACTGGAGAAGCTGCCTCAGCTCGCACCAANCCAGGTGAATGTCAAGGCGGTGAATATCGGTGCCGATGCGCGTACCACGGTCGATACCGTCACGAATGTGCTCGAGCAGGAGATCAACGGTGTCGAGAACATGAAATACATGTACTCGAACACCTCCTCCGACGGGATTGCCAACATCACCGTGGCGTTTCCAGTGGCGGTTGACCGGAACATCGCTCAGGTCAACGTCCAGAATCGCGTCAATCAGGCGACACCCACACTGCCTGATGTGGTCAAGCAGACGGGCGTCACGGTGGAGGCAGCCTCTCCCAGCCTGCTGGTNGCCTTCGGCTTCTACTCCGACACCGATGNCCAGGGTGAGACGCTCTACGACCCGCTCTTCATCAGCAATTACATCGACCAGAACCTGGTTGATGAGGTTCGCCGCATTCCCGGAATCGGCAATACAACCATCATCGGCGAGCGCAAGTTTGCCCTGCGAATCTGGCTCGATCCGCAGAAACTCGCGGCCTACAGTCTCACTCCACTCGATGTGGAACGGGCGCTCAAGGAACAGAACATTCAGTCGGGCGNCGGTCGNATCGGTCAGGAGCCGATGGTTTCCGGCCAGGAGATTGCCATTCCACTCAAGGCCGAGAGTCGCTTCGCCAGCGTGGAGGATGCCGAGAATCTGATCGTCAAGGTCGGCTCCGGCGGCGAGACCACCAAGATCCTCGACATCGGTCGTGTCGACCTCNGCGCCGAGAGTTACGACTTGATCGCCACCCTCGGAGGTCGTCCCTCGGCGGGTCTGGCTCTCTATCAGCTGCCCGGCGCCAATGCCCTGGATACGGGCACCCGCGTCAAGGCGCTGGTGAAGAAGCTGGCGGCCGATTTCCCGCCGGGATTGCGTTACGAGATCCCTTACGACTCCACCCTGTTCGTGACCACATCGCTGCAGGATGTGACCTCGAACCTGTTTCAGGCGATCGTGATGGCGGTTCTCACGATCCTGCTGTTCCTGCAGGACTGGCGCTCCACGATCGTGCCCGCGCTGGCCATGCCGGTGGCGATGATCGGCGCCATGGCCCTGGTGCTGGGGTTGGATTTCAGCCTCAATCAGCTCACGATGTTCGGCATCATCCTGGCGATCGGCACCGTCACCGACGATGNCGTGGTGATTGTGCAGTCCGTCAAGGACAAACTCGGTCAGGGGATGCGGCCGCTGCAGGCGGCGCTCGATTCGATGAACGAGCTGGCCACCCCCACGATCACCGCCGCGCTGGTTCAGCTGGCCGTGTTCATTCCGGTGTCGTTCTTCCCCGGCACCACCGGCATCGTCTACCGCCAGTTCGCCATCACCCTGGCGGCGGCGATCGTGTTCTCCACCTTCAACGCCCTCACCTTCTCCCCCACGATCGCGGCCTTGTTCCTCAAGCCCGAAGGGTCACCGCCCGGCCCGAGCGACAGGGCGATCGATGTCCTGTTCGGCTGGATCTTCCGACCGTTCAACAAAGGCTTTGCCGCGCTGTTTGCCTGGTATGGGCGCACGATCGAGTTGCTGGTGAGGTATCGCCACGTGGTGCTGGCAGTGTTCGTGGCCGGCTTGCTGGCCACCGTGATGATGCTGTGCATCGTGCCCACCGGCTTCATCCCCGAGGAGGATCAGGGCCTGATGATCCTGATCGGTGAGGCACCCCCCAGCGCTTCACTGGGCTACACCCAGAAACAGGTGGAACAGGTGAACGGAATCCTGGCTGACTTCAAGCCCGAGGTGGAGAGCTATCTCGGGGCGGCTGGATTCGGTTTGGAGGGCAACAGCTACAACAAGTATCTGTTTTTCATCCGCCTCAGCGCCTGGGATCAGCGGCCGAATCAGGATCAATCGGTCTTCAGCATCCTGGCCCGGCTGAATCAGCGGCTGCAGAAGGAGGTGAAGGGTTCGTTGGCCTTTGCCACCAACGTTCCACCGGTCGATGGGGTTGGTGCAACCGGCGGCCTCGAGTTCCAGCTTCAGAATCGCGCCGGCCTGCCCACGGAGGTTCTGCTCAGGAATCTCAACGCCATAATCGCTGCAGCGCGGCAGCGGCCTGAACTCGAGCGGGTCACCACCACCTTCACCCCAGGTGTGGAGCAACTCTCGATCCGGGTGAACCGGGATCTGATCAAATCGCTCGATGTGGACATCAACGAGGTGTTCGGCACCCTGCAGGCTTATCTGGGCGGCCGCTACGTCAATGACTTCGTTTTCGACAAGGACCAGTACCGGGTCTACATCCAGGCCGATTCGGTCTACCGCACCGATCCCGGTGTGATCGACTCCTTCTTCGTGCGTTCGCGGCAGGGTGGGCTCGTGCAGCTCAGGGATGTGGTGACAATCGAGCCCTTCTTCGCTCCACCCACGATCACCCGCTACAACGTGTACGAGTCGATCAAGATTCAGGCCACGCCCGCACCTGGGTTCAGCTCCGGCCAGGGAATTGCCGCGATGGAGCAGGTGGCGTCGGAGGTGCTCGACCCCGGCTTCGGTTACGAGTGGACCGGGCTGTCACTGGAGGAACGCTCGGCGGGCGGTGCCACCGGCGCCATCTTCGCCCTTGCCACCGTGCTGGTGTTTCTGGTGATGGCGGCCCAGTACGGCAGCTATATCGACCCGTTGATCATTCTGCTCACGGTTCCCCTGGCGGCGCTCGGGGCGATGGCGGCGATCTGGGTTCGCGCCAATGGCCTGCAGGCCGGCAGCTTCTGGCCGGTGATCAGCAATGACATCTTCGCCCAGGTGGGCTTGCTGATGTTGATCGGGATGGCCAGCAAGAACGCCATCCTGATCGTGGAGCAGGCCAACGAGTATCTCCGGCTTGGGATGTCGATCAGCCAGGCTGGCATTGCTGCCGCCAAGGCGCGTTTCCAGCCGATCGTGATGACCGCCTCCTCGGGACTGGTGGGCTACATCCCGCTGATGACCGCTTCCGGTGCCGGCGCGATCAGCCGCTGGTCGATCGGTACGGTGAGCTTCGGCGGCTATCTCGTGGCCACCGTTCTCAGCCTGGGAGTGGCGCCGGTGCTCTTCATCGTGATCAAGGGCCTGGAGCGGCGGTATCTCCTCAAGGAGACTGACGCGCCGATGAGCGACAAGGCTCTGCAGGGGAGCAAGTCATGAACTGGCGTCTGGTGGTCTTTTCCTCGGTGGTCACTGCCGTGTTGGGCGGTCTCACGGGCATCACCTTCTCCTATCTCGGCCAGCCAGATGTGGGCCGATTCCGCTACGAGAGTGGCCTCTATGAGCGCCTCTACCGCTCCTATCCCATGATCGGGGCTGGTCTTGGTGCCGCCATCGGTGGCGGTTTCGCCGTCATCAGTCAGTCCTCGCGGCGGCGCTCGGCATCCCCGAACCGCCCGGACGATCCCCTCAATCCCCCAGCCCGGCGCTGATCAGGCGTGCCATCAGCAGATTGGTGATCTTCATGCCGTAGGAGCTGAACCAACAGCGCCTCGGCAGTGCTCCCTCCGGCATGGCATGGGGGTCGTCGGACGCTTCTGGATCGGTGAGCTGACCGTCGTGGCGCCACCCCACCCGTTCACAGAAGGCGAGATACAGACGGCTGTCCTGCGCGATCAGCGTATCCAGGGTGCCACCAAGAGAGCGATACAGCTTCTCCTGCACGCTGAAGCCGAACTTTCCATCGCTGTGGGATTGCCAGAGCTGATTGATGATCCGCAGCGGGCCGATCGGAAATGCTGCGATCTCCTCTGGGGTGACAGATTCCAGAGTGGTGTTGATGGAATCGAACAGAACCTTCGCTGTCTCCGCATCGGCGTCGTCAAACCGCCCTGCGGCGAGATGATGCAGCAGCGGTGTGTAGCGGGCCACATCGGCGACCAGCCCGAGAGATTCCTGATGCTGCTGAACCTGCGCCGTGAGGCTGGCCAGTCGCTCCGTGAGTGCCGCCAGGCCCACTTCCAGGGCCGCCAGGCGTGCTTCGGGAGACCGGTCGGCAGCGTTCGTATCCACTGTTACGGTTCCGATCCTGGGTCAGCCTAGCTGTGTGGTCGAGCCAGCTTGTTGCGCTGGCGAAAGCGATTGAGTTGGCCGGATCGGCTCAACCACCCACGTGAAGATCCGGCGTTGCGCTCCACGTTTGCCCTTCCAGATCTCTCATTGCGGAGTCACCGGGGTGCCGTGCCTCAGACTCACCAGATTGCTCACGATCACCGACTGCCCTTCGTTCAGCCCCTTGAGCACCGGGTAGCGGCCGTTCTGCAGTGCTCCGAGCTTCACGGGAATCTGCAGCGCAAAGCGCGGCAACGGCCGCAGGGCCCGCAGGGTCTCGATCGGTGCGTTGCCGGGGAAGCGCTCCAGATCCTCCAGGTCGCCCACCACGAACACGAACGCCTGGCCGCTGCTGCGGGTCACCGCCAGAGCCGGCACGGCCAGCTGGGGGCGCTGGCCGATCACCAGCCGGGTGCCGACGCGCTCGCCATTGCGGAATTCGCCGGCTGGATTGTCCAGCTCCGCCTTCACCAGAAAGGACTGGGTGGCGTTGTTCACCCGCGGATCGATCGAGACCACCCTGCCCTTCACCCCGGCACTGCCTGANGGGGCATTCAGCATCACGACCTGCCCAGCCCGCACCCGGCGACCGTAGCGCGACGGCACTTCCACCCGGGCCAGCAGTTTCGCTGTGCGCTGGATGGTGGTGAAGGGAGTGCCGGCCCGGATCACATCACCCGGTTTCACCGTCACATCGCTGACGACGCCATCGATCGGGGCACGCAGATCCTTGTAGGCCAGATCGGCCTGCTTGGCCCCAAGCGCTGCGTCCGCGGCCAGGTAGTTCTGGCGCAGGGCATCGCGCTGGATGGCGCTGGCCGCTCCCTGCTGCACGAGGTATTCGAAGCGCTGGTAGTTCAGCCGGCTTTCATCCCGTTGGCCCTTCAGGGNCCTCACTTCCTCCTGCAGCTGGGTCTGGTCGAGCACGACCAGCAGCTGGCCCTGCCGCACCGCATCCCCCTGCCGGATCAGCAGGCTCTGGATGCGGCCACCAGCCTGGGCGGCCAGGTTGACCTCCTCCGGGGCCTCGAGGGTGCTCACGGTGGCGATCTCCTCGGGGAAGGGGTGGATCGCCACCGACTGCACCTCCACAGCCAGCGGCCTGGGCGGCGGGGCTGGCTTGCTCTGGCAGCCCGCCAGGCTGATGGTCGCGCCGAGCAGCAGCGGTCCGCCGAGCCATCGAACGATCCAGGCGGGAGCCGGCCTGGGGAGACGCGATCGCACCCGTTGCCTGGTTGCAGTTCACCTCATTGTGGTGTGGATCAGGCATGCAGGCATGAGGGCGCCCCTCGAAACAGAGAATTCGCAGGGAGTTCTGCTGGTTTGATGCGAACCGGTGATGTTTCGTTTTGCACGACGGTCCAACGGCCGGGAGCCTGCCTCGTCAGGCTCTTGATGTGTGCCTTGCGGCTCCAGCCAGACTCATGACCAGCACCCTGATTCCAGCCCCCGGTACCGCCAGCCATCCGGGCGGCTCCCGGCGAGACGACGGTGAAGGCAGCGTTCAGGTGCATCAGGATGCCTCGTTGCGCATCGAGGAGGGTGCCCTGGTGATCGCCGTCTACGGCAAGGGCGGCATCGGCAAGAGCACCACCAGCTCCAATCTTTCGGCGGCGTTTTCCAAGCTCGGCAAGCGGGTGCTGCAGATCGGCTGCGATCCGAAGCACGACAGCACCTTCACGCTCACCAAGCAGATGGTGCCCACGGTGATCGACATTCTCGAGACCGTGGATTTCCACACCGAGGAACTGCGCCCCGAGGATTTCGTGTTCGAGGGCTTCAACGGCGTGCAGTGCGTGGAGTCGGGCGGGCCACCGGCGGGCACCGGCTGCGGCGGCTATGTGACCGGTCAGACGGTGAAGCTGCTCAAGGAGCATCACCTGCTGGAGGACACCGATGTGGTGATCTTCGATGTGCTCGGCGATGTGGTGTGCGGCGGTTTCGCCGCGCCGCTACAGCATGCCCACTACTGCCTGATCGTGACGGCGAACGACTTCGATTCGATCTTCGCCATGAACCGGATCATCGCCGCGATTCAGGCCAAGGCGAAGAACTACAAGGTGCGGCTTGGCGGCGTCGTGGCCAACCGCAGCCGCGACACCGACCAGATCGATCGCTTCAACGAGCGGGTGGGCATGAAGACCATGGCCCACTTCCCCGATCTCGACGCGATCCGCCGCTCCCGCCTCAAGAAGTGCACGATCTTCGAGATGGAGCCCACCCCGGAGGTGGAGGCCGTGCAGAACGAATATCTCAAGCTCGCCCGCGCCATGCTCGAGAGCGTCGAGCCCCTGGAGGCCGAATCGCTCAAGGATCGGGAGATCTTCGACCTGCTGGGGTTTGACTGAGCCGGCGGGCGGCCGCTCCCTGATGCTGTTGCCGCCAGCCGGATGGCGCTGCCAGCCGATGGGCCTCAGATCTCGGCGGCAGCCCGCTCCACCAGCCGCCGCGCCACCGCCTGCACACCCGTGTGGGCGTAGGTGTCGGTGAAGGCGTCGAGGAAGGCGGCCAGCTGCTCCATGCGNCCCTGCCAGGGGCCGAGGCTGACCTCGAGAGCGTGCACCGCCTTCTGACCGGTGAGCCCCAGCTCGGCGATGAAGCCGCCGGCCCAGCCCGACCACTGCGCCACGCCCTGGCGCAGGAAGCTCAGGTGGGCCGCATCGCCGCGGCCAGGCATCAGGCCGGCCATGCGCCCGTAGGCCGGCAGCCGCTGGAGGTCGCGCCGGCTGGCGGCGCCGAGCAGATCGTCGAGGCGCTGCAGCGCCTGATCCCCGAGCGGGAGCAGCGCGTCGAAGCAGATCAGGGCCGTCATCCGCACCCGCGCCTCGCTGCCGTAGTCGGCCAGGGCGGCGACGAAGTCGCCGAAGCTGTCGCCGGGCAGGCCGTTCACCTGGGTGAAGGCGAGCATCTCGGCGGCCACCTTGAGGCTGAGGTCCACCGCCTGGAGCGTGTCGCTGGGCGGCGTGATCGTCGCCAGCCGCTTGAGCAGCGGCAGGCCCGCGGTGGCATTGGCCAGGATGCGCAGGCCACCGCTGGCGTGCTGGGAGCGGTTGACGGCGTCGTAGAGGCTCAGGGCCCGGCCGTAGCCCTCGTGGCGGGCGACGCTGAGTTGGTCGGCACGCTGGCGTACCTGGCGGATCAGCTCCGGATCGCTGCTGCCGATCACCTCGGCGATCAGGGCCTCGGCGCTGGTGACGTTGCTCCAGCGGCCGGGCACCAGGGTGCTGATGCCCTGCAGGGCCAGCACCGTGAGGCCGCGGCGCGGCAGGCGCTCGAGGCGCTCGAGCACGGTGCGGCTCATCGGCCCGCCAGCGAAGGGGCCTGCAGTGCCGCCAGGCCGCGCAGGTCAAAGTCCTCCAGCAGCGCGTGGCGCTGCTCTTGGTCGAGGCCGCCGCCCTGGCCGATCACCTTCACCTGGAAGCGGTCGGCCACCAGCAGGGCGCTCGCCTGCTCGCCCTGCTCCACCAGCGGCCAGCCGGCCAGCTGCTCCCGGGCCGCCTCGAACTTGCTGCGGGCCTCGGGCGTCGTGGTGGTGTCGGCAATGGCCAGCAGGCCCAGCACGGCATCGCCCTGCTTGAGGCGGGCTTCGGCGAAGCCGCGCTTCTCCTGGGTGAACACCAGCTGCCGACCGGTTTCGGGCCGGGGGAAGAGGCGGTTGAAGGCCGAGCCGTTCACCACCAGGGCGGTGGGCACATCGGCCACGGTGCCGCCGGGCAGCCAGTCGTGGAAGGGGAGCAGCAGCAGGCCGCCGATCACCACCACGGCGGCCAGGCCCAGGCCCAGAACCCAGCGCAGGGCACGGGACATCGCAACCTCGCGGACGCATCTGCACTGCTCCTAGCGCCGGCGGCGGGCGACGCCGGGATTCGCACCGATGGGCTTCAGGGTTGGCCGGTCGACCGGCGCCGACCTGCCTTGCCTGCTTGGATGGCGGCGCGCCTGTGGAGCGGTGCCATGCAGGAGGGGGCGATGGATGCCGCTGGCCATCCGCCGCTGATCGCCGGCCTGCTGGTGCCGTCGGCTATCCCCATCCGGTGCGCGAACCGATCCGCTGTCTGCAGACCCACATCTCCTGGGTGCTGCTCACCGGCCCCTACGCCTACAAGATCCGCAAGCCGGTGAATCTGGGCTTCCTCGATTTCACCAGCCTCGAGCAGCGACGCCGCGACTGCCTCGAGGAGCTGCGGCTCAACCGGCGTCTCTGCGCCGACCTCTACGACGACCTGGTGGCGATCACCGGCACGGCCCAGCAGCCCCGCATCGCCGCCGCCGCGGCTGCCGCCCCGGTGCTGGAGTACGCCGTGCGCATGCGCCAGTTCCCGCAGCGTGATCTGCTGCCGGCCGCCCTGGCCCGCGGCGCGGTCGGCCCGACCGGATCGAGGCCTTCGCCGATCGGCTGGCCCGCTTCCACGCCAGCGCCGCCATCGCACCGGCGGCCGGCCCCTATGGCACCCCCCAGGCGGTGCGCCAGCCGGTGCTGGCCAACTTCGCCAGCCTCGAGCCGCGGGTGGAGCCGGCCCTGCAGCCGCCGCTGCAGCGGCTGCGCGCCTGGGAGGAGCACGCCTTCGCCGCGCTCACCCCGCAGTTCGCGGGCCGCCTGGCCGGCGGCCGGGTGCGCGAGTGCCATGGCGATCTGCACCTCGGCAACCTGGTGCTGCACCGGGGCCGGATCGAGGCCTTCGACTGCCTGGAATTCAACCCGGCCCTCCGCTGGATCGATGTGATCAGCGACCTCGCCTTCCTGGTGATGGATCTGCAGCAGCGGGGCCATCCGGAGTTCGCCACCCTGCTGCTCAACCGCTGGCTGGAGCTCAGCGGCGATTACGCCGGCCTGCGGCTGTGGTGCTGGTACAGCGTCTACCGGGCCCTGGTGCGGGCCAAGGTGGCGGCGCTCGGTGACCAGCCCGACGCGGTGCGGGCCTACGTGGACCGGGCGCTGGCCGTCAGCAGCGCCCGGCCCCGGGTGCTGCTGCTCTGCCATGGCCTCTCCGGCTCGGGCAAGTCGCACCACAGTGCCGGGCTGCTGGCGCCGCTCGGTGCCATCCGCCTGCGCTCCGATGTGGAGCGCAAGCGCCTGTTCGGGCTCTGGGGCGATGCCACCGAGCGCCCCGCAGCGGCGACCTCTACGCCCCGGCCGTGACCGAGGAGCTGTTCGCCGAGCGGTTGCCCGCTGCGGCCGCGGCGGTGCTGGCGGCGGGGTTCAACGCGATCGTGGATGCCACCTTCCTGCGGCTGCAGGATCGCGAGCGCATGGCGGCGCTGGCCGCGGCCGCCGGCGTGCCGCTGCTGATCCTGGATTTCCAGGTGCCGCTGGCGGTGCTGCGGCGGCGCATCCGCCAGCGGCAGCGCCAGGGGCAGGATCCTTCCGATGCCGATCTCACGGTGCTGGAGCAGCAGCGCCGCAGCCTGGAGCCGCTCACGGCGCAGGAACGTTCTCGGGCATTGGCGGTGGGGGCGGGGGCGGCTCCAGCGGCCACGGCTCGGGCGGTACGGGCCTGGCTGGAAGGGCGGGAGTCTGGGGATTCGGAGCCGACTCCGGACCCACCACATCCACCAGGCTGCGCTGCACCACCAGGCGGAAGCGAATCGGCTGGCGGTCGTTGATGAACTGCTGCACCGCGGCCACCTGCTTGGCGGTGGGCAGATCCGGCTGGCTCACCTGCACCAGGGCCCGGATCAGGGGCGGGTTCTGAGTCCAGTCGATGCGGAGGCCCACCAGATCGGCCTTCTGACCCAGCGTGATCGTCTCGTTGCGCAGGCTGGCATCGATCGCCTGCTCCACCTGGTGCAGCGCTGCCGCCTTGCGCGCCTGCCGGATCAGATTCAGGAAGCTGCCGCTCAGGGGGATCAGCAGCAGGGCCGTGAGCGCCAGGCTAGCCAGGCTGAGGCGCCGGTGGCGCAGGCCCTGGCTCAGCTCGGGGCGGCACAGGGCCAGGGTGATCAGGCCACCGGAGAGGATGCCGAGCAGGTTGGTCACGAACAGCAGGGCGGCTCCACCGGCCAGGGCCCATTGCCCGCTCGCTGCCAGCAGGCCGCTGGTGCACACCGGCGGCACCAGCGCCACGGCGATTGCCGTGCCCGCCAGGGCCGACACCGTGCGGGGATTCACCTTGGCGTAGCTCGCCACCGCCCCGGCCACCAGGGCGATGCCCAGATCGAGCAGGTTGGGGGCGGTGCGGGCCATCACCTCGCTGCCGTAGATCGGCAGACCCACCAGCAGCCCCATCGCCGCCGACAGCACGGCCGTGCTCGCCACACCCACCGCGAGGGTGAGCAGGGCCTGGCTCAGCAGCCGCGGCCGCCCGCGCAGGATCGCGTAGGCGGCGGTCCGCAGCGGCAGGATCCAGGGAGCCACCAGCATGGCGCCGATCACCACCGCGGCGCTGTTGGCCAGCAGGCCCAGGCTGGCGATCAGGGAGGCCGCCAGGCTCTGCACCAGGAAGTCGCGATCGCAGCGGGATTCCAGCTCGAATTCCCGCCGCAGCATCTGCCGGCTGGGGGTGAGCTCCATCGAGGCGGGCTGCGAGGCGGGCTGCATCGATGCGCACGGCCGGGCAGCCCAATCATGGGCTTGAGTCCCGCCCGCGGCTGATCGCGATGAGCAGGCCATGCCGGCTGCTGGTGCCCTTCGGCGGGGTCGATGCCAGCCTGAGGCGGTCGATCCATCCAGCGCCTCACGCCGCCGCCGAGCCGATCGCATGGCCCTGANCCCCTCCCACCAGCGCCACTACAACCGGCTGCTCGCCGTGTGCCTGGCGCTGCCGGTGAGCTTCTCCCTGCCATCCCCCTGGAGCCGTCTGGCCTCGATCGGCTACCTGGTGCTCGGCGTGGTGCTGATCCGGGGACTGGGCCGCCCGCCGTCGGGCCTGCAGGCCGGCCCCTGGTCGCTGATGGGGTTCAAGGCTCTTGGAGTGGCCTCGCTGCTGGTGTGGTTGCTGTGGGTGCTCACCCCGCTGGAGGTGCGCAGCACCGGCATCCCGGTGATCGTGCTCTGGACGGTCTTCAGCGGCTGGAGTGCCATCCGTCTGATCCGTCTGCTGGCGCTGGAGCGTGCCGTGACCGGCGCGGTGCTGCGCGGCGCTCTGGCCGGTTACCTGATGCTGGGCCTGGCGGCGGGGATGCTGCTCTGCGCGCTGGAGACGATCCAGCCCGGCAGCTTCAGCAATGTGACCCTCCAAGGCGACGTCGACCCATCGACCCCGGTGTGGGGTCTGAGCTTCGTGAAGCTCCACTATTTCGCCTTCGTGAGCCTCACCACCACCGGCTATGGCGATGTGCTGCCCCTCACCCCCCTGGCCCAGTTGGTGAGCATGGTGATCGCGGTGGCGGGCACCTTCTATGTGGCGGCGGTGATGGGCGTGCTGATCAGCCGCCTCACGGTGCAGGAATCCCGTGAGCGCGACGAACCTCCCAGCCCTTGACGATCCGGTAGACCACCGGCACCACGAACAGGCTCAGCACCGTGGCCACCAGCAGGCCGGCGAACACCACGGTGCCGATGCTGATCCGGCTGGCGGCGCCGGCCCCGGTGGCGAACAGCAGCGGCAGGAAGCCGGCCAGCGAGGAGATGGCGGTGAGCAGGATGGGCCGTAGACGGGCGACCGCCGCGCCATGGATGGCGGGTTCGAGCGGCATGCCGGCCGCGAGCCGCTGGTTGGCGAACTCCACGATCAGGATGCCGTTCTTGGCCGCCAGGCTCACCAGCACCAGCAGTCCCATGCGCCCGTACACATCCAGGGGGAGATCGCGCATGGCCAGCCCCGCGATGCCCCCCAGCAGACCCAGCGGCACCGTCACCAGGATGATCATCGGATCGATGAAGTTCTCGTAGAGCCCCGCCAGCACGAGCAGCATCACCAGCACCGCCAGCAGGAAGACCTGCTCGTTGGAGCCGCCGGCGCGGGCCTCCTCCCGGGCCAGGCCCGCCCACTCCAGGTCGATCACGCTGCTGCCGAGGTCGCGGCGCACCTGCTGCAGCCGCTCCATCGCCTGGCCGGTGCTCACCCCCATCCGGGGCTGGGCGCGGATCGGGATCGAGCGCACCAGACGGGTGTGGTTGATGGCCGTGGGGCCGGTGCTCTCCACCACCCGCATGAGCTGGGAGAGAGGAATCAGCTCGTCGTCGCGGCCCGGCACCTGCAGGGAGAGCACGTCCTGCACGCTGCGGCGATCGGAACCCTCGAGCTGCACGATCANCCGCCGGATCCGGTCGCCCTCGAAGCTGTCGTTGACGTAGTCGCTGCCGAAACTGGCGCCCAGCACATCCACCAGTTGGTCGAGATCCACGCCGAGGGTGGCGAGCTGGAGCCGGTCAGGCTCCAGACGCACCAGCGGTGCATCGGCCTTGAACCGGGTGTTGACCCGCTCGAAGTCACCGCTGGCCTCGGCCGCCGCGATGAAGGTCTGAGCCGACTCCTGAAACTGCGTGAGGCTGAGCCGTCCGCCGCTGGTGTCGAGCAGGTCGAACTCGATGCCGCCCTCACTGCCGAAGCCGCGCACGGTGGGGGACTCGATCACGATCACCTGGGCATCGTCGATGCTGGCCGCCAGCTGCCGGTTCAGCCTGCTCGCCAGGGCGGCGGGGGTCTGGTCGCTGCCGGGGCGGTCCTCCACGGGCCTGAGCCGCAGGAAGAAGATGCCCTTGTTGGGGCTGCTGTCGCCGAACGACCGGCCGGCATAGAAGTTGCCGCTGAGTACCAGGGCTCGCGGGCGATCACCTGCCGCACCCGTTCCATCACCGCCTGGGTGCGCGGCAGCGCCATGCCGTCGGGCAGCACCACAACGCCGCGCAGCTGGCTGCCGTCCTCCTGGGGGATGAACGTCTTGGGCCGCTGCTGGTAGGCCACCGCCGTCACCAGCAGCCCCAGCAGCAGCAGCGCCACGATGCGCCGTCGCCAGCTCAGCGCCCGGGTGAGCCAGCGGTCGTAGGGGCCTTCCAGCGACTCGAGCGCCCGCCGGGGCGGATCGATCCAGCGCCGCAGCCAGGCCGGCTCACGCTGCTCCGCGTGCAGCAGACGGCTGGCGGCCACCGGGGTGAAGCTAAGGGCGTTGAAGGTGGAGAACACGATCGTGGCCCCGATCGTGAGACCGATGGGGGCGTAGAGCCGACCCGTGCTGCCCTGCAGAGTCAGCACCGGAAGGAACACGGCGATCAGCACCAGGGAGGTGGCCACCACCGCACCGCCCAGTTCCGCCATCGCCTCCCGCGCCGCCTGCAGCGGCGGGTGGCCCCGCTCCAGCCGCCGGCCGATGTCCTCGCTCACCACGATGGCGTCATCCACCACCAGGCCGCTGGCGAGCACCATGCCGAACAGGGTGAGGCTGTTGATCGAGCTGTCGGTGAGGCGCAGCACCGTGAGGGCCCCCACCAGGGCCACCGGCACCGCCAGGGCGGAGATCAGCGCCAGACGGCTGTTGCCCAGGCCGAGCAGCAGCGAGAGAAACACCAGCAGCACCGCGTCGCGCAGGCTGGCCAGGGTGCCATCGATGTTCTCGCGCACCGTTTCGGCTTCGTCGATGATCACCTCAAACTCCACCCCCGGCGGTAGCCGCTGGGTGATCTCCTCGAGCGCCGCCGTGATGCCGCGGCTCACCTCCAGGGCGTTGCTGCCGTCGCGCTGGAAGATCCCCAACGCCACCGTGGTGCGNCCCTGGAGGTTGGTGGCCACGGCGTCGTAGTTCTCGCTGCCGAGGGTGACGCGCCCCACATCGCGGAGCAGGGTGACGCCGCCATCGGGCGTCGGTGCCACCACCAGCCGCTCGAACTCCTCCACGCTGCGCAGCCGGCCCTCCATCCGCAGCGGCAGGGTGAGCATCTGGTCAGCGGGAGCGGGCCCGTCGCCGGCCTGGCCCAGGGCGGCCAGCACGTTCTGCTCCTCCAGGGAGTCGCGCACGTCGTCGATGGTGAGGCCCAGCTGATGGAGTCGGGCCGGATCCAGCCAGAGCCGGAAGGCCAGCGGGCTGCCACCGAACAGCCTGGCCTCGCCCACGCCGGAGACCCGTTGCAGGCGGTCGATCACCACCTGCTCCACCCAGCCGCTCAGGAAGGTGTCGTCGTAGAGCTTCTGATCGGCGCTGAAGCTCAGCACCATCAGCAGGTCATCGGAACTGCGCCGCACCCGCACCCCGAAACGGGCCACCTGGCCGGGCAGCCGCGGCGTGACCACCGCAGCCTCGTTCTGGGCGTTGATCTGGTTGATCTCCGGGTCGCCACCCTCGAAGCTGAGCGTGATGCTGCTGCTGCCGACCGAACTGGTGGAACGGATCTGCTCGAGCCGCTCGAGGCCGTTGAGCTGCTTCTCGAGCAGGGTGGTCAGGCCCTGCTCGACCACCTCGGGGCTGGCCCCCGGGTAATTGGTGCTTACCGTGACCCGGCCCGGAGCGATCGGCGGCAGGTTCTCGATCTGCAGGCCGGGCAGACTCACGAACCCGGCCAGCAGCACCAGCAGGCTCAGCACCAGGGTGAGCACCGGCCGGCGCAGGAAGGGTTCGGAAAGCGAGCGCAGCGTGGGCGGGCGCTCTGCCGGCTTGGGCTCCCTGGGCTGGTTCTCGGCCTGGTCGATCACGGCCCGGCGGCCCCGGCAGCAGCGACGGTTCTAGCCGAGTTCGGTTCTAGCCGAGTTCGGTGCTGGCGAGGTCGCGCTTCAGCACGGCGCAGAGATAGGCGGGGTCGCGGTAGCGCCCCGGCAGGCAGAGGTGGAGCTGGCTGAGGCGCTCCCAGCACACGGTCCGCTGGATCGCCGTCCGGCTGCGTCCCTCCTGGAGCAGCCTCCGCAGTGCCTTGCAGTACAGCGAATAGTTGGCTTCCAGTTCGCCGATGGTGAGGCCGGTGCTGCCGCGGGCGGCGGGGCTGCTCATGGCGGTGGTGGCACCCGGGAGTCGCAGGGGTGCAGTTTCACCCTACGCCGAAGCGGGAGCCAGGGTGGCGGCCTGGGCATCGTTCAGCCGCCCGGCCCGGTGCAGCACCCGGGTGATCTGCTCGATGCCGAGCACGGCGTGGGCGCGGTAGCCCGCCGCCGCCAGTCGCTCCTTGGCCTGGCGGTCGTGGTCACCGCCGTGGTCGATGAACACCACCACATCCTCAACCTGCAGGCCGGAGCTCTCGAGCTTGGCGATGCCCTCCAGCACGCTGCCGCCGGTGATCAGGATGTCGTCCACCACCACCACCCGGTCTCCATCCTCGAAGTCGCCCTCGATCAGGCGGCGGGCGCCATGGACCTTGACCTCCTTGCGGGGGTAGATCAGGGGCTTGTGCAGCAGCAGCGACAGACCCGTGGCCGTGGGCAGCGAGCCGTAGGGAATGCCGGCGATGCGGTCGAACACTAGCTCCTGCATCCGCTCGGCGTAGGCGTGCAGCACGCGGTGGAAGAGGTTGGGGTCGGAGATGATCTGGCGCAGGTCGATGTAGTAGTTGAACACCGCTCCGGAGGCCTGCACGTAGTCGCCGAACAGCAGGCAGCCGATGTCGAACAGATCGACGATCAGCTCGGCCATCGGGTCNGGCCGGCCCGTGGCGCTGCCCGCGNCCGCCGCAGCCAGCTGGGGCAGCCACACCTGGCAGCGGTCGCTGCTGCCGCCGGCCGCCCTGCGCTCCAGCCACTGCTCGCGGCTGATCCCGATCTGGGCCTTGAGCCGGGCCGCCCGCTCGGCGATGTCGTCCTCCACCAGCAGGTTCTGGGGCANGGGCAGCAGCAGTCCGTCGCCGGCGGCGCTGAAGCCGGCCTCAAGCATGGCCTCGAGCTTCTCTTCCTCGCCCCAGAGGCTGCGCAGGATCAGGAACCGCTCCGGCGCCTCGGCCCGCACCCGCGCCAGGATCGCCGGATCGCTGGTGCCCACCTCCAGCAGCAGCTGCTCGGGCGTGGCCCAGAGCAGGGTCTCGCGCACGATGCGCAGGTAGAGCGGCGCATCCTCGTTGGGGTAGTGCTGGATCAGCCGTGCCGCCTGGTTGGAGCTGTGGCATGTCATCACCACCGCTTTGTCCGGATAGAGCAGGAACGGTGCGGCGATGTCCTGGCCGGCCNNGGGCGAGAGGGTCACCGCGTCGGCGCAGAGCTCCCGGAACAGGTAGTGGGCAAGGGCGGAGGAGGAGTTGAGATCGCCGTGCTTGGCATCGATGATCAGCGGCAGATCGCGCGGCACCAGGTCGCGCACCTCCAGCAGCAGCTCCAGACCCACGGGCCCGAGGGCCTGGTAGAAGCCGAGGCTGGGCTTGTAGGCGCACACGTGCGGGGCGGTGGCCTCGATCACCGCCTTGATCCAGTGGCGCGCCTGGCTCAGGAAGGAGCGGTTGGCCATGCCGCGCCGTGCCGCCCAGCTCTGCAGCATCTCCGGGTTGGGATCGAGCCCGGTCACCAGCAGCGACTGGCGATCGGCGATCGCCTCGGTGAGCTGAACGAAGAAGCCCATGGGCCATGGGCGGCTGCNGCTTGGTACTAACCCCGCCCGCCGCCCGTGCGCGAGCCAGCGATACGACTTTTATTGGTGCCCGAGGCGCCAGTTCAGCGTTTCGCCGGCGTGGAAGGGCACCAGATTCACGGCGGTGCCGGCGGCGTCGTTGAGGTGCAGCATGGCGGGCACCTGCCGCGGCCGCCGCTCCAGGGTGATCGTGCCGGTGTTGAGTGGCAGGCCGTAGAAGCGCGGGCCGAACTCGGACGCGAAGGCCTCCAGCTTCTCCAGGGCGTGTTCCTGCTCGAACACCGCCGCGTAGCTCTCGATGGCGAAGGGGGCGTTGAAGATGCCGGCGCAGCCGCAGTCCGATTCCTTGGCTTCCCGGCTGTGGGGGGCCGAATCGGTGCCGAGGAAGAATTTCGGGTTGCCGGAGGTGGCGGCCGCCCGCAGGGCGAGGCGATGCAGCTCCCGCTTGGCCACCGGCAAGCAGTAGAAGTCGGGCCGCAGGCCGCCGGCGAACAGGGCGTTGCGGTTGATGTGCAGGTGGTGGGGCGTGATCGTGGCCGCCAGGTTGGCCGGCCCGCTGCGCACGAAGTCGGCCGCATCGCTGGTGGTGATGTGCTCCAGCACCACCTTCAGGCCCGGGTGCCGAACCAGCAGGGGCGCCAGCACGCGCTCGATGAACACGGCCTCGCGGTCAAAGATGTCGATCTCGGCGTCGGTGACCTCGCCGTGGATCAGCAGCGGCATGCCGATGCGCTCCATCACGGCGAGCACCGGCTCGATGCGTGCCATCGCCGTGACGCCGGAATCGGCATTGGTGGTGGCGCCGGCGGGGTAGAGCTTGGCGGCGACCCACACCCCCTCAGCGAAGCCCCGCTCGATCTCGGCCGGATCGATCGTGTCGGTGAGGTAGGCCGTCATCAGCGGCGTGAAGCCGCAGCCATCGGGCAGCGTGGCGCGGATGCGCTGCCGGTAGGCGATGGCGGCCGCCACGGTGGTGATGGGTGGCCGCAGGTTGGGCATCATGATCGCCCGGGCGAACTGGGCGGCCGTCACCGGGGCCACCGCCTGCAGCATCGCCCCATCGCGCAGGTGCACATGCCAGTCGTCGGGCTGGCGCAGGCTGATCCGCGGTACGGGCGTCGGTGTCAAGGTCGATCGGCCTGCTCGTGTCCCCACCCTGACAGGGCTGGAACTTTCCCTGCAAATCGGGCTGCGCGGGGCCGATGCTGTGACTAAATCTGTGACGTCACGCTCCAGCGCTTCCCGCCGTACCCCACGCCATGGCCCACCACCAGATCCTGATCGTCGGCGGCGGCGCCGCCGGCATCACGGTTGCCGCCCAGCTGAAGCGGGCCCGCAACGCCCTGGATGTGGCGATCCTGGAGCCATCGGGCGATCACTACTACCAGCCCGGCTGGACCCTGGTGGGCGGCGGTGTGTTCAGCCTGGAGGAGACGCGCCGGGCGGAGCGCGATCTGATCCCCTCGGGAGTGCGCTGGATCCAGGCCGCGGCGGCAGGCTTCGATCCCGGCCACAACACCGTCACCACCACCGCCGGCGAGCAGCTCAGCTACGACGTGCTGATCGTGGCCGCCGGGCTGAAGCTCTGCTGGGACAGGATCGAGGGGCTCACGGAGGCCCTGGGCAAGGGCGGCGTGTGCAGCAACTACAGCAAGGACCACGCTCCCTACACCTGGGAGGCCATCCAGGCGTTCCAGGGCGGCAATGCCGTGTTCACCTGCGCGCCGATGCCGATCAAGTGCCCCGGAGCCCCGCAGAAGATCGCCTATCTGGCCGACGACGTGTTCAAGACGAAGCGCCTGAACGCCAGGGTGATCTATGCCACCGCCACCCCGGGGATCTTCGGGGTGCCCGTGTATGCCGCGCCGCTGCGGGAGGTGGTGAAGCGCAAGGGCATCGATGCCCGCTACAACCATGTGCTCACCGCTGTGCGCGCTGATCGGAAGGAGGCGGTGTTTGCGGTGCAGGCGGCCAGTCCCCATCAGAACGATGAAGCGGAACCCCGCGAGGAGGTGATCCCCTACGACCTGCTGCACGTGACGCCGCCGATGGCGGCTCCGGACGTGGTGGCCGGCAGCCCCCTGGCCAACGCTGCCGGCTTCGTGGAGGTGGATCAGTTCAGCCTGCAGCACGTGCGCTACCTGAACGTGTTCTCGCTCGGCGACGTGAGCGGCATGCCCAATTCGAAGACCGCCGCCGCGGTGCGCGGCCAGGCGCCGGTGCTGGTGGCCAACCTGCTGGCCCTGCTCGACGGGCGGCCTCTGGAGGCGGCCTACGACGGCTACAGCTGCTGCCCGCTGATCACCGGCTACGGCAAGGCGATCATGGCCGAGTTCAACTACAAGCAGGAGCCGGTGCCCTCGTTCCCGCTCGATCCCACCAAGGAGCGCTGGAGCATGTGGTGGATCAAGCGCCGTCTGCTGCCCACGCTCTACTGGAACCGCATGCTCACCGGTGNCCAGCACGAGCGCCGCTTCATGCCGGGCGTGAAGCGCTGAGGCAGAGCCGGGCGATCTGGCCCTCCTCGTCGGCCGGGATCCGCCGGATCTGCACCGCTCCGAGCCAGGCCAGTTCGGCCTTCAGCTCGGCCAGCAGCTGATCGTCGTGCTCGCCGATGCCGCCGCTGAGGGCGATGGCGTCCACGCCGCCGAGGCTGGCGGCCATGGCGCCGATGCCCTCGAGCAGCCGCTGCCGGAACACGCCGATGGCCAGCCGGGCAGCGGCATGCCCCTCCCCGGCGGCGCGGCGCAGCTCACGCATGTCGCCGCTCAGTCCGGAGAGCCCCAGCAGGCCGCTGCGGTGGTTCAGGGCCGCATCGATCTCGGCCGGCTCCACCCCCTGGCGCAGCAGGTGGAGGATCAGGCCGGGGTCGACGCTGCCGCTGCGGCTGGCCATCACCAGACCCTCCAGCGGCGTGAAGCCCATCGTGGTGGCCACGCTGCGGCCTTCGCGGATGGCGCAGAGGGAGCAGCCGGCGCCGAGATGGCAGCTGATCAGCCGCGGCACCGCCACCACCTGGCTGACGTGCTGATGGTTGAGGCCATGAAATCCGTAGCGGCGCAGGCCCTGATGCCGCCAGCTGGCCGGGATGGCGTAGGTGCTGGCCGCCTCGGGCAGGGTGCGGTGAAAGGCGGTGTCGAAGCAGGCCCAGGCTTCCAGGGGCAGGGTCTGGTCGGCCAGCCAGCCGTTCAGCCAGTGGATCAGCCGGATGGCGGGGCCGTTGTGAAGCGGGGCCAGGGGGATCAGCTGCTCGAGCTCGCCGATCACGACCGGGTCGAGCCGGGTGGGCTCCACGAACCGTTCGCCGCCGTGCACCAGCCGGTGCGCCACCAGGGCGAGATCGTGCCGCCAGCTCGCCAGCCCCTCCGCCAGCCAGGCGGCCAGGGCCGCTTCCTCCTGCGGCACGGGCCCGGCTGCGTCGGCGGCGCCGATCGTCCAGCCTCGCTGGCCCTGCCAGAGCCGTTGTCCCGTGCCGTCGACCACGGCCGCCTTGAGCGAGGAGCTGCCGGCGTTGAGCACCAGCACCAGAGGAGCGGACGGCATGGGCGAGGGACCGGCGCAGGGGGCACGCTGCCACGGCAGCGGCCGCGCGCCGGTCTTGGTGCCGCCTTAACCGCTGCCCTCCAGGCTGAGTGGATCGATCGCGGTTTCCGGGATGAGCGGCCATCGGGATCTGATCGCCTTCCTCGACCTGGCCGCCGAGCTGGTGGAGCTGCAGTCGCGCATCCGCCAGGCCGAGCGGGCCGATCAGGTGGTGGCGCTGGCGCGCGACTTCGGCTTCTTCTTCTCGGCCGATGAACTCCTCGCCGCCCGGCCGCTGCCTGCCCTGGAGCACTGGAACTGGCTCTCAAGGTCCCTGCTCTGGCGTGAGGGCGCCGATCCCTGAGGCCCACCGGGTCGCAGCGTGAGGGACAGCGGCTCTGCCCCGCTCAGGGTTTCTGCTGGTTGAGCAGGGTCGATTTGCTGTCCTTCAGTTCCTTCCACATGCGCCGGATCTCGGCGAAGGCCTCCTCCTGGCTCACCTTGCCGTTGCTCTGGAGACCCACCAGCAGGCCCACCCGTTCGGCGAAGGATTCGAGGTTCTGGTGGAACAGAAGGCGCTGCGGGGTCCAGTCGCCGGCCCGGTAGCTCGAATGGGCCTCCATCGGCAGAGTGTCCATCGGAGGACGTTCCACGGGCAGGCGTTCCATGGGCAGGCGTGGCCGCGGAGCAGGGTCTGAGCCAGTCTGGCCGGAAGTGGCGGTCACACGACTTGGCTCACGCAGGCAACCCTACCGGCAGTGGTTTAAGGCCCGGTAAATCCGATTCCCAGGGCACGCCGGCGGCCAGCCGCCTGTGNCCTGGGGCACCGACGCCGGCGGTCGGCGGGGCAACGATGCGGCACCGTCCGAGCCCTGGCGATGNCCTCCCGGATGCGCACCCTCTGGACCGACATCCTCTGCTGTCTGCTCCTGTAGGCCGCCCTCGTGGCCGGGGGCCAGGTGGTGCAACGGTGGACCACCACTGAGCTGCCGTGCTGCGCGCCACCCCAGGCACTCTGAGTTCCCATCTGCTGGCGGAGCGTCCCGGCCTCCTGCCCAGCGCCCTCTATGTGCATGGAGGCCGCCAGCCCACCCGCTACTGCCTGGCGTTGATGCAACCGCAGGGGCCAAGGCTGATCGAGTGGGACGAACCGCCTGCCGTGCTGCCTTCGGCGACGTCGGCCACGCCGATCTGGCTGCGGGTGATCGGGCTCGCCCAGCCGGCCCAGATCCACGCCCTGCTCACCGCCCTGGGGGTTCCGGAGCTGCTGCTGCCGCCGCTGCTGGAGACGCCCCAGCGTCCCCGGGTGGATGGTCTGGGCGAGGCGCTGCTGGTGGTTCTGCACCGTCTGCGGCTGGCTCATGACAGCCAGCACCTGATCAGCAGCCAGGTGGGCATCCTGCTGATGCCGAATCTGCTGGTCACGGTGGAGGAGGCTGCCGACGGCGGCGCCTTCGTGGAGCTCACCCAGTGGCTCGAGGCACGCGCCGGTGGTGCGGATCAGCGCGACCTCGACGACATCGCCCACTACCTGGTGGATGCGCTGCTCGATGAACTGTTCCCCCTGCTGGAGCACATCGCCGATGCTCTCGATGAGATCGAGGAGAGCGCCCTGCGGCAGCCCCGGCCGCAGCTGCTGGAGCGCAGTTTCGTCTATCGCACCACGCTGCGCACGATCCGCAGCCAGGTCTGGCCCCTGCGTCACCAGATCCGCGTGCTGCTGCGCCAGGGCCAGGGCCTGCTGGGCCCGGAGGCGCGGGTGGGGTTCGAGGAGATCGGCGAGCTGGTGGAGCTGCTGTTCCAGAACTGCGAACTGCTGCGTCACCAGTGCGATGCGATCACCCAGGCCTATGCCGCCAGCGTGGGCAATCGCATGAATCAGGTGATGAAGACCCTCACGATTCTCACCAGCATCTTCGCGCCGCTCACCTTCATCGCCGGCATCTACGGCATGAACTTCCGGGTGATGCCCGAGTTGATCTGGTCCTTCGGTTACCCGCTGGCCCTGCTGCTGATGGCCGCGGTGGCTGCCATCCAGGCCTGGTGGCTGTGGCGGCGGGGCTGGTTCGACGACTGGACCCGGGTGCGGCCGGGTCGTCGTTGAGCCGCCGACAACCTGCCCTTAACCCGCCGGCCCCGGGGAGTCCTCCAGAGTCGAGTGCGGTTCATCCGTGCCGCTGGGATGACGAGATTTCTGTCACCGCTTGCTGCCGGGATCGTCGTGGCGCTGCCGGTGGTTCTGGCCGACCCGCCGGCTCGCGCGGCCGATCCGGTGGTGCGGATCAGCGGCTCGAGCACGGTGTTCCCGATCCTCGAGCAGGCCGTGCGGGTCTTCCAGGCCACCTGGCCCAGCCCTCCGGTCTCGATCAGCCTGCGGGAGGTCGGCTCCACGGCCGGCTTCCGGGAGTTCTGCAGGGGCACGCTGCCCCTGGCCAACGCCTCCCGTCCGATCAACGCCCAGGAGCTGCGCCAGTGTCGCGGGCGCGGCGTGACCTTCGTGGAGCTGCCGATCGCCTTCGATGCGATCACGGTGGTGGTCAACCCGCGCAACCCCTGGGCCTCCCGGATCTCCACCCAGGAGCTCCGCCGCCTCTGGAGCAGGGCGGCCGAGGGTAGGATCAGGCGCTGGAACCAGGTCAACCCGGCCTGGCCGGATCGGCCGATCCGGCTCTGCGGACCTGGCCCCGATTCGGGAACGTTCGACTATTTCAACAAGGCCATCAATGGCGACCCGGCCAATGCACGCCGTGATGTCACGACCAGCGAGGATGACCATCTGCTGGTGCGCTGCGTCAGCNATGATGTCAACGCTCTGGGATATTTCGGCTACGCCTACTACGCCGCCAATCGTTCCCGGCTGAGGCCTCTGGCGGTGGTCGGCCCTGCCGGTGCCGTTGAACCCTCCGTGGCGGCTGTGCAGCAGCAACGCTATGTGCCGCTCTTGCGCCCTCTCTTTCTCTACGTGAACGATCGGCAGCTGCTCGAGCGCTCCGAGCTGCGTCGCATCGTGACCTTCACCCTGCAGAACGGGCTCCAGCTGGTGAAGCAGGCCGGCTCTATCCCGCTGCCGCCCGACACCTACAGGCTGGTGGAGACGAAGCTTTACCGCCATGTTCTCGGCACCGCCTTCGGCGGCGATCTGCCGGTTGGGCTGAGCATCAGTCAGACCCTGCAGCGCAGCCTGGAGGCGCTCAAGAAACCCGCATACCGTTGAGAGATCGGGATGGGTGATCTGGATGACTGATCGATCTCCGCCGCGGGTGCTCACCAACGGATCGCTGGCCCACGGCCTGATCGAGCAGCATCTGCAGCGGGTGGTGAAGTGTCATCAGCGGGTGCTCGATCGCGAGGATCCCGAANCCCTGCACCAGATGCGCGTGGCGATGCGGCGGCTGCGCACCACCCTGCAGCAGTTCGCGCCGCTGCTGGATCTGCCCAGTGCGGTCACCGACAGCCGCCTGGCGAAATCAGTGCGACGGCTCGGTCTGGCCCGGGATCTCGATGTGCTGCAGGGACGGCTGGTGGAGACCCTCATGCCCCAGCTGCCCGAAGCCGAGGTGGCCGCGCTCAGGCCGGTGCTGCGCACCCTCAGACGCGAGCGCGATCTGGCCCAGGAGCACCTCGAGAAGGTGATCCGCAGCAGCGGCCACCTGGAGCTCGTGGCGGCCCTTCAGCGCTGGCTGAAAGCGCCAGGCTTCACGCCTCTGGCCGATCAGCCGGCCGGCGAGTGGATGGTGGAGTGGCAGCTGCCCTTCCTGCAGGCCCTGATGCTGCACCCCGGCTGGCTGGCGCCGAGCTACAGCGCCGATGCCGACACCCTCCACGACCTTCGCAAGCAGATCAAGACGGCGCGCTATCGGCTCGAGAATCTGGCGCCTCTCACCAGCGGGATCCTCGCCCCCGTGATCAGCCGGCTGCGGCTGAGCCAGGACCTGCTNGGGGAGCTCAACGATCTCCAGGTGCTGCGCAAGGCGATCGACGATCAGGTGCCCAGCGCTCTGGATCAGAGCCTGCCGCAGCTGCACTGGCTGCTGGAGCAGAACAGCCGCCGCTGCTGGACCCTGTGGCGGGAGCAGGTCGACCTGCTCTGGCCCCCGCGCCGNCGTCGACGCCTCCCCCTGGCGGTGATGCAGGCCTCGCAGCCGGTAGGACCTCTGAATGCGGTTAAGGGTGGGTTAATGCGGCTGCTGCTGGTCTTCGGCTAAGGCTGGGGCAGGGCTGTCTGTTTTCAACCATGAGCCTCGAGGATTCGATCCTGCTGCAGAGCGATGCCAGGCTGGCGGACCTGGGCTCCCTGCTGGTGTTTCGATACTGGCTCCACTGCCAGCTGCAGGAGATGGCAGGTGGAGATGCCGCTGCCCTGGATCCCCTCGACCCCGACGAATGGGCTGAATCCGCTCGCGAGCAGCACACCAGCCGCCTGTTCTTCTGAACTGGGGGTTGGCGGCCCAGGTGTTCTGGAATACACGCTCCTGTGGCTGGCGCATAGCCCCGATCGCCGCCTGATCGATACGATCGGCGCGACTTCCTTAGGAAGTCTTCATCTATCGGTGTGAGGACCCGATGAAACCCTTCCAACAGCTGCTGCTGGTCGCGGCCGGCACCAGCCTGATCGCCCCTGCGGCGGCACCCGCCGCCGAGCTCAATCTCGACGACGTGAACCGCTACGCCGTCAAGGAGCAGGTCACCAGCATCTCCCAGTTTGGCGATGTGAAGCCCACCGACTGGGCCTACCAGGCGCTCTCCAACCTGATCGAGCGCTACGGCTGCGTGGCCGGCTATCCCGACGGCACCTACCGGGGCCAGAAGGCCATGACCCGCTTCGAGGCGGCCGCCCTGCTGAACGCCTGCCTCGACCGCGTCACCGAGGTGACCGACGAGCTGAAGCGCCTGATGGCCGAGTTCGAGAAGGAGCTCGCCATCCTCAAGGGCCGCGTGGATGGCCTCGAGGCCAAGGTGGGCGAGCTGGAGGCCAGCCAGTTCTCCACCACCACCAAGCTCAAGGGTGAGGCCAGCTTCATCATCGGTGGCGTCGACGACTGGTTCAACAGGTCCGGCAACGCCAATGAAGTGACCTTCAACTACGACTCGCGCCTGAGTCTCGATACCAGCTTCTCCGGCAAGGACCTGCTGCGCACCCGGCTGAGGGCCGGCAACTTCTCCGCTGATCCCTTCGGCAGCGCCAGCAACGTCTTCAAACTCGATAAATCCTACGAGAGTGATGATGTTGTTGAGATCGACCGTCTATTTTATGCCTTCCCGGTCGGCGATCGGGTGAGGCTCACCGTGGGTGCCCTGGTGCGCAACACCGAGATGCTCACCTTCCTGCCCTCGGCCTATAAGTCGGACATCCTCGACTACTTCAGCGTGGCCGGTGCTGCAGGCACCTACAACAAGGCCACCGGCGCCGGTGCCGGCTTCTCCTGGCAGCAGAAGGTGAAGAAGGGCAATCCCTTCCTCACCTTCGATGCCAACTGGGTGTCTCAGAATGGCTACGCCGATTCCACGGTGGGTGCCTTCGCCGAGGACGGCGCTCAGAACATCCTTGCTCAGCTGGGTGTGAAGGGCCAGAACTGGGGTGCAGCCGTGGCCTACCGCTATGGCACCGAAGGTGCTCAGCTGCGCGATCCCAACAGTGCTCCCCGCACCCTGCTGGATGGTCAGAGCAGCAACAGCGTGTCGTTCGGCGCCTTCTGGCAGCCTAAGGAAGCCGGTTGGATCCCCTCGATCTCCGCAGGCTTCAGCTACACGGATATCTCGGATGGCGTGCCTGACCGGGATGAGATCTGGTCGTGGATGGGCGGTCTGCAGTGGAAGGACGTCTTCGCCAAGGGCAACAGCGCCGGCTTCGCCATCGGCCAGCCCCTGTTCACCCAGGAGGACGATGATGGCCTGATGTATGAGCTCTTCTACAAGTTCCAGGTGACCGACAACATCTCGATCACGCCGGCAGTCTTCTACATCGACAACAACTATAACGACCTCAACGACGGCGACAGCACCTTCGGCGGCGTGATCCAGGCCACCTTCAAGTTCTGAGCCTGACTGGCCATCGGCCAGGTCAGTCTCCCGACTAAAATCCGACTCGGCTAAAATCCGATTCGATCGGTCCTCACACATCACTCTTGGCCTCTCCGCGCGCGGAGAGGCNTTTTTTGTGTGCAAGACCATCCGGTGCCGTTTCAACGGCTCTCGATTCGGCGATGCTTGTGGCGCCTATGCGCAGCGGATCTTGGGCGTTCCTTAACCTTGGCCTAACGACTCAGGTTCGCGCCGATTGCTATTCAGGATCTGACCCAAAAGTCTTTCCCATGACCTTCGCCAAGAAGGCCCTCTGCACCGCCGGCCTCGCAGTTGCCGCCGGCCTTGCCGTTCCCGTGCTGGCGCAGGCCACCATCAGCGGAGCCGGTGCCTCCTTCCCCGCTCCCTTCTATCAGGCGGCTTTCCAGAGCGCCGCATCCAAAGGTGTGCGGGTGAACTACCAGTCGGTGGGTTCCGGCGCCGGTGTGCGTCAGTTCGTGGCCGGATCGGTGGATTTCGGCGCCACTGATGAGCCGATCAAGGCCTCCGAGGCCGCCAAGGTGAAGCGCGGCGTGGTGCAGTTTCCTGCCGTGGGCGGCACCATCGCCATCGCCTACAACAAGCCCGACTGCCCCAGCCTGAAGCTCACCCAGAAGCAGGCCGTGGATATCTTCCTCGGCAAGATCAGCACCTGGGATCAACTCAAGTGCGGCAAGGGCAAGATCACGGTGGCCCACCGCTCCGACGGCAGCGGCACCACATTCGCCTTCACCAATTCCCTTTCCGCCTTCTCCTCCGAGTGGAAGAGCAAGGTGGGCGAGGGCAAGAGCGTGAAATGGCCCGTGGGCGTGGGTGGCAAGGGCAATGAGGGTGTGGCGGGCGTGATCAGCAACACCCCCNGGGCCATCGGCTACGTGAACCAGGCCTTCGTGAAGGGCAAGATCAAAGCAGCGGCTCTGCAGAACAAGGCCGGCAAGTTCGTGATGCCCACCCTCAAGGGCGGTACCGCGGCGCTGAACAACATCCGGCTCGACGCGAACCTGGCCGGAGAGGATCCCAATCCCGCCNGGGCTGACAGCTATCCGATCAGCACCCTCACCTGGATCCTCGCCTACGAGAAGGGCAACGGCGCCAAGGCCGGCGATATCCGTAACGCCATGCTCTACCTGCTGGGCCCCGCCCAGAACATGGCTGACAATCTCGGCTATGTGCCCCTCAAGGGCAGCATCCTGGCTCAGTCGAAGAAAGCCGTGGCCCGCATCGGCCGCTGATGCGCAGCACCAGCCAGCGGCTGTTCCGATGGCTGTGCTGATCCTCGGGGGGCGTCAAGCCCCCTTTTCTCATGGCTTCACCGCCAGCGCCGGGCGGCCAGGCTGCTGCCCAGCTGCACCAGGCCCAGCCCGCCCATCAGGCTCACCGCCAGCTGCAGCGCCGCCAGCAGGCTGCGGCCGGTCTCGAGTTGACGCACCAGCTCCAGCATCCAGCTGGAGAAGGTGGTGAGCGAACCGCAGAAGCCGATGCCGCCCCAGAGATAGAGGCTGTCGCGGCGTGAGGGCTGGCCCAGCAGCACGCCGATCAGCAGGCAGCCGATCAGGTTGGCGAGCAGGATGGCCTGAGGTGGCATCGTCAGCTCCAGCTGCCAGCGCAGCAGGGCTCCGGGGATCGCCCCGGCGGCCACGAGGCCCAGATCGCGAAGCTCCCGCTTCAGCCGGTGGTTCACGGATGGCGCCCCAGTGCCAGGCCCGCCTTCAGGGCCAGCAGACCGGCCAGCACCGACCCTCCGACCAGCAGGGCGGCCTCGGCGTGGTGCCTTCGCAGCAGGGCGGCCCGCACTTCAGCCATGAAGGTGGAGAAGGTGCTGAAGCTGCCCAGGAAACCGGTGGCCAGCAGCAGCATCAGCCGCTGGGCCGCCACCCCGCAGCTCTGCTGCAGCCCCACCACCAGGCCCAGGGCGAAGGCGGCGATCACGTTCACCCCGAACGTGCCCCAGTGCCTGCGGGGCAGCATCGGCTCCAGGTGGTTGACGACCCGGAAGCGCAGCCAGGCCCCGGGCACGGCGCCGATCGCCACCAGCAGCGCGGCGGAAGCGGATCCGTTCATGCCGGCAGCTGCCGGGGTGGGGCGGGCAGGCGGGTGCTGACCAGCCAGGCCAGGGCCACCAGCAGCGCCGAGGTCCAGAGGCAGGCCTCCAGCCCGCCCTTGAGGAACAGCCAGCCCGAGAGCAGGGTGCCGAGCAGGCGGCCGGCGGCGTTGGCCATGTAATAGAAGCCCACGTTGAGGCTCACGGCTTCAACCTCGGTGTAGGCCAGCACCATATAGCTGTGGATCGACGAATTCATGGCGAACACCACCCCGAAGGCGGCCAGACCCACCACCACGGCGACGGCTGGGTTGCCCGCCTCGCGAGCCAGGGCGATGGCGATCACTGCCGGGATCGCCGTGAGCAGGGCGCTCCAGAACTGCACCGCGGCCGGCCCCGGCGGGGCGCTGCGGCCGCAGGCCCGCCGCAGCGCAGGCGCCGAGCCCTGCACGATCCCGTAGCCGATCACCCACAGGCCCATGAAGGCACCCACCTCCCAGAAGCGCCAGCCGAGGGCCGCCTGCAGAAACACGGGCAGGGCCACCACGAACCACACGTCGCGGGCGCCGAACAGGAAGAAGCGCGCCAGCGAGAGCACATTGATGCCCCGCGACTTGGAGACCAGCGCCGTGAATTTCGGCTTCGCTTTCATGCGGCCGATCTCCGCCGGCAGCACCAGCGTGAGCAGGAAGGCCACGAACAGCCCTGCCGCCATCGCCCCCACGGCGGCATTGAAGCCGATCGTGGTGAGCAGCAGGCCACCGAGGAAGAAGCCCACCCCCTTGAGGGCGTTCTTGGAGCCGGTGAGAATCGCCACCCACTGGAACAGCTGGCTCTCGCCCCGGCGGTGATCCTCGGGCGTTTCCGGCACCACGGTTCGGATGGCGCTCTTGGCGCTCATCTTGTTGAGGTCCTTGGCGATGCCGCTGATCGCCTGGGCCACCATCACGTAGGCCACGCTNNNCCACCACCGGGGCCAGGAATCGGCCACCGGGATCAGCATCAGCAGGGCGGCCACCTGCATCAGGGTGCCGGCCCAGAGTGTGAGGCGCAGCCCGAAGCGGGCGCCCAGCCAGCCGCCGGTGAGGTTGGTCACGATCCCGAAGAACTCGTAGAAGAGGAACAGGAAGGCGATTTCCAGGGTGCTGTAGCCGAGCTCGTGGAAGTGGAACACCACGAGCATGCGCAGGGCGCCGTCGGTGAGGGTGAAGGCCCAGTAGTTGGCCGTCACGATGGCGTACTGCTGGAGGGCTGATAGGGCGCGGTCCATGGCGTCGACTCAGCGCGCATCCAGGAGAGCCACGTGGCAGACCAGATCTGCCATGCGGCAGCTGTAGCCCCACTCGTTGTCGTACCAGGCGTAGACCTTGAGCTGGGTGCCGTTCACCACCATCGTGGAGAGGCCATCGACGATGGCGCTGCGGGCATCGTTGACATAGTCCACCGAGACGAGCGGTCGGGATTCGTAGCCCAGAATTCCTTTCAGTTCTGCGTTGGCGGCCTCCTCGNAGGCCAGGTTCACCTCTTTCGCTGTGACGGTGCTCCTGAGCTCAAACACCGCATCGGTGAGCGAAGCATTCAGAAGCGGCACCCGCACCGCGTGGCCATTGAGCTTGCCCTGAAGCTCCGGGAAGATCATGCCGATCGCCTTGGCGGATCCGGTTGTGGTGGGGATCAGGCTCTGGCTGCAGGAGCGAGCCCGGCGGAGATCGCTCTTGAAGCCATCCACCACCACCTGGGTATTGGTGACGTCATGCAGGGTGGTGATCGAGCCATGTTCGATGCCGAAGCGCTCGTGCACCACCTTCACCACCGGCGCCAGGCAGTTGGTGGTACAGGAGGCGGCGGAGATCAGCCGGTGAACGCTCGGGTCGTAGAGGTGGTGGTTGATCCCATACACGATGTTGAGCGCTTCGGCGCCAGCGATCTCACCTATCACGGGGCAGGCCACCACAACCCGCCTGAGGCCCACCGCATCGAAATAGGGCTGCAGCGTTTCGGGCGTCTTGAATGTGCCGCTGCACTCCAGCACCATCTCCACGCCGGCCTCGCGCCAGGGCACGGCGGTGGGATCCCTGTGCTGGCTGTAACCCACGCAGCGGCCCGCCACCCGGAAGCCCCCATCCCCCGCTTCCACCGCCTCGGGCCAGCGCCCGTGCACCGAATCGAACTGCAGCAGGTGGGCGGCGGTCCGGGCATCGCCGCCGCTGTCGTTGACATGCACAAGTTCGTAGCCCCCGGCTTCCGCGGAGCGGTGGGCGGGCCGGCCCCAGAGGGCCCGGAACACCAGGCGGCCGATGCGGCCGAAGCCGTTGATGCCGATTCTCATGACGCCGGGCCAGAGGCGGGAACGGCCGCAAACTAGATCAAGTTGATTTGATGCATCAAGACGGGTTGATGGTATGGGTATCGGGTGACACCAGGTGTGCCGGACGGATTCGCATGGGCGTGTTCGAGCGCTGGCTCAGCCTCTGGGTGGCGCTGGCGATCGCCGCCGGAACCCTGCTGGGGCTGGCGGTGGCCGTGGCGATCAGCCTGTTCGGCGTGCGCTCCGGCGCAGNCCTGGCCACAGTGGTGGGGGTGCTGGTGGAGGTGCCGGTGATGCTCGCGCCGGTGGCCGTGTGCAATCGCTGCGCCTGGCTGTTCCCCTGGCCGGNCGAGGCCGGTTCCCGCCTGAATCGCTGATGGAGCAGGCCGCCGGCCAGGGTCGTCTCCGCCAGACCCTGGCGCTGCTCGCCGCGATCGCTGTGGTGGGGGGCCTGACGCCCTGGACGCCCTTCGCCACCTGGGCGGCCCTGGCGCTCTACCTGGTGGGCAGCCTGGTGCTGCTGGCCTGGCGGGTCTTCCATCTGCAGGAGGCGGAGGCCCTGTTTCTGCGAGGGCCGGGGCTGCGGGCCTCGCTGCTCTGGGGCGGGGGGCTTGGGGTCGTGCTGCTCATCGCTGGCCTGATCGGCCTGCCGGCGATGCGGGCGCCATGGCGAGCGAGCCGGGTTCGCTGCCTCTCGAGGCGGTGCGGGGGCTGTTGTTCGGCCGCGGGCTGGTGCTGCTGCTGCCGCTGCTTGTGCTCGCCGAGGAAGGCCTCTGGCGGGGGCTGCTGCTCTCGGCTCTGCTGGAGAGCGGGCTCACGCCCGTCTGGAGCGTGGTCGTCTCCACCCTGGCGTTCGGCCTCAACCACCTGGCGGTGGCGCCTCTCGCCCTCGCCGAGCGGGGTCTTCTGGCCCTGATGGCCCTGCCGCTCGGCCTGGTCACCGCCGTGCTCACCGTTCGGACCCGCTGTCTCTGGGGCGGGGCGCTGCTTCACCTGCTGCTGATCGGCGCCATGCTCGGCAGCCTGCGATAGGCGATCAGCCCCACCGCCAGGTAGGCCAGGCTCTTGGGGATCATCAGCAGACCGAGCAGCGGTTGCCGCTGGATCCACAGCAGCACCGGTAGATGGCACAGGGCCGAGAACAGCAGCAGTCCGCCGATGGCCCGCTGCCAGCGCTGGTCGGGGCCGGATGCACACCCATAGAGCCCCCCCAACCCCAGGGTGAGCAGCAGCAGCGGCAGGTTGCGCAGCGCTGCCCACGGCTGCGGCGGAATCACCGCCCCCCAGTCGTTCTGGGGGAGAGCGAGCAGTGCCAGTCGCAGCAGCGCCAGCGCCAGCAGAGCCCGGGGGAGCAGACCCCAGCCTCTGCCGCTCAACCGCCGCTGGGCCTGCAGCAGCAGCAGGTCAAACCCCGTCACGGTGACGGCCGTGGCCAGGGCGCCGAAACCGATCAGGGGCAGATCGACGGGGCCCAGCCGCAGCGTCAGGCCGGGATCGCCCAGGCCCAGGGCCACCAGCCTCAGGCCCACATGGGCCGTGTCGCCGAGGGCCAGCAGGCCGAATGCCGCCGCCAGCGGCCCGCCGCACCAGCGGGCGGGCGGCGCTGATCGTCTCAGCCGAGCGGCCAGGGCCAGCACCAGCATCCACAGCATCACCAGATAGGCCGCGTCGAAGATCAGCTCCGCGGCGACCCCGGCTTCGCTCGCTTTCAGCATCGGTGGCAGCCCGGCCGCTTTCTAAGGTTGCTCGAGTTCCGGCCGCGGCATGCCATCGGCGCCTGAAAGCCCTGCCGCAGCCTTCCGGGGGCCGGCTGCGCTCGAGAGCGACCAGGCCCGGCTGCTGCTCAGGGCGCTGGCCGACCCGATCCGGCTGCAGGTGATTCAGGCCCTGGCCGCGGGCGAGCGCTGCGTCTGCGATCTCACGACCGACCTGGGCCTGGCCCAGTCGAAGCTCTCTTTCCATCTCAAGGTGCTGCGCGAGGCGGGCCTGGTCGCCGATCGTCAGAGCGGGCGCTGGGTCTACTACCGGCTGCGGCCTGAAGCCATCGCCGCGCTGGGCGCTTGGCTCAGCACGCTGATCACCGCCTGCGACCAGCCCCATCGGGCTGCGCCTGAGCGCCGGCGCCTGCGGTCCGCCAGCCGCTTACCAACTCTTAAACCCCGCTCTACCGCTCCTTTGCCCCGCCACGATGTGCGCTCCATAACGTGGCGCCGTAGTCCGGCTCAGGCCGACATGGTGTTCTCGCCAGCTCCGCAGGCCGATTCCCGTGGTGCCTTTCGTCAGCTGCTGGAGGCCAGTTACCAGCGCCGCGGCCTGGTGCACCTGGCCGCGGGCAGCAGTGTGCCCCTTCTGAAGAAGAGCGTGTGGGTGGTGGTGCGCGGCATGGTGCGGCTGAGCACCTGCTCGTTCCAGGGCGATGAGCTGCTGGTGGGCCTGGCCGGACCCAACGAACCCTTCGGGGAGCCGCTCACGAGCCTGGAGGCCTACGAGGCCCGTGCGCTCACCGCCTGCGATCTGCTGTGCCTCAGCTGTGATGAGATCGCACGCTCCCCCCACCTCGCCATGGCGGTGCTGCAGGGCCTCGGCGCCCGCTACCGCCAGAGCGAGGCGCTGCTGGCCCTGCTCGGCCTGCGCCGCATCGAGGACCGGGTGCGCGGCTTCCTCGAGCTGATCGCCCACGACTACGGTCAGCCGTGCGATCAGGGGCTGCGTCTCGATCTGCGCCTCACCCACCAGGAGATCGCCAACGCCCTCAGCACCACGCGGGTCACCGTGACCCGGGCCCTGGGCCACCTGCGTGATCAGGGCTGGCTGCAGCTCGATCAGCAGCGGCGCCTGGTGATCAGCCATCTCCCCGCCGGTCGCGCCTGAACCGGCAGCGGCGGCAGGTGGATCGGGGGGTGGCTGCCGAGTCGGTGTTCTGGGGCGCGACCCTGGTTCGCGAGAATGGCGCCATGCCAGCGCGCCTGCTTCTCGTCGAAGACGACGAAACGATCCGCGAAACGATCCGCGAAGCCCTCGAGCAGGAGGGGTTCGGGGTCACGGCCTGCGGCAACGGCCGCGAAGCCCTGCAGGTGCTGCAGCAGGGTCCGCAGGAGGAGAGCTTCGCGCTGGTGGTGCTCGACCTGATGCTGCCCGGTCTCGGCGGGTTGGAGATCTGCCGCCAGATGCGGGCGGCCCAGGATCAGACCCCGATCCTGGTGGTGAGCGCCCGCGACACCGAAACCGATCGGGTGCTGGGCCTGGAGGTGGGGGCCGACGACTATCTGATCAAGCCCTTCGGCATGCGCGAGCTGGTGGCCCGCTGCCGCGCCCTGCTGCGCCGCAGCAACGGTCAGTCCGCTCAGCCGCGGGTTCTCGCCCACGCCAACCTGCGCCTTTTTCAGGAGGAGTGCCGCGTCACCCGCGACGGCGTCGACGTGAATCTCTCTCCCAAGGAATACCGGCTGCTGGAGCTGTTCATGCAGCATCCGCGCCGCGTCTGGAGCCGGGACAAGCTGCTGGAGCACGTCTGGGGCATCGACTATTTCGGTGACAGCAAGACGGTGGACGTGCACATCCGCTGGCTGCGCGAAAAGCTCGAGGACAACCCCTCCGCCCCGGTTCACCTGCTCACCGTGAGGGGTTTCGGCTACCGCTTTGGCTGAGCCCCTGGGATGGTTGCGGCGGCGGCGGCGGCCGGCGGAGCTTCCCAGCGCCCGCCAGCTGCTCAGCCTGATGGATGCCGCGCCCACCGGCTGGATCCTCCTGGACCCGCTCGGCCAGGTGCGCCATGTCAATCCCCGCGCCGAGCAGCTGCTGGCGAGCAACATCGCTCTGCCCGCCGATGGTCTGCCCCTGGAGAGCCTCTGCAGCGATGCTGAGCTGGCCGCCTGTGTGGCCATCGCCCGCCGCCAGGACAGACCCCAGCGCCTGGAGTGGCGCTACCGCGACGAGGACCTGGATGTGCGGGTGGTGCCGACCAGCGGCGGTTGGCTGGGGGTGCAGCTGCAGACCCGCCGCTCCCTGGAGGCCCAGCTGGAGCAGCAGGAGCGCTGGGTGAGCGATGTGGCCCACGAGCTCAAGACACCGCTCACGGCCCTGCTGCTGGTGGGCGACAGCCTGGCGGCCCGGGTGAACAGCGGCAACGCCCACCTGGTGGAGCGCCTGCAGCGCGAACTGAAGCGGCTTCAGGAGCTGGTGGGCGATCTGCTGGAGCTCTCACGGCTGGAGAACACCCTGCCCGGCAGTGGCCTGCGGCTGTCCACGGTCGACCTGCCCGATCTGGTGCAGCAGGTCTGGGCGGGGCTGCGTCCCCTGGCCGAGCAGCGGGGAATCGTTCTGGAGGTGCTCGCGTCGCCGGGGCTCGCCATCCAGGCCGACCGCTCGCGGATGCACCGGGCTCTGCTCAACCTGCTCGACAATGCGCTGCGCTACAGCCCGGATGGCGAGCCCGTGCAGGTCAGCTTCGCCAGCAGCGTGGGCTGGATGCTGGTGGTGGTCCGCGATCGGGGGGCCGGCTTCAGCGACGAGGATCTCGAGCACATGTTCGAGCGCTTCTACCGCGGCGACCCCGCCCGGGTGCGCAGCCCCCGGGCCGGCAGCGGCCTGGGGCTGGCGATCGTGCAGCAGATCGCCCTGAGCCACGGGGGGCGCGTGCAGGCGCGCAACGATCCCGACGGCGGCGCTGTGGTGGAGCTGCTGCTGCCGTTGCATCTGCAATCGTTACAGCCCCTCTCCGGGCTGCAGGGCCCTGCATAGGGTCCAGACAGGAGATCCAGCGCGTGATGAAACACCACAACCTCAAGACGCTTCAGGCCCTCTTCGCCCATCCGCTGCAGCACGGCGTGCGCAGCTCCCGTGTGGAGGCCCTGTTCCGCAGCCTCGGAGCGGAGGTGACCCCGCTCGATGGCCGGCGCTTGCGCATCCAGATGCCCAATGGCGCGGAGACCTGGATCCACACCGGCTGCGGTGTCGGTCAGCCCGACCTCGACGCCGATGCGGTGATGCGGGTGCGCCATTTCCTCAAGGAAGCCGGCGTCACGCCCGACCACCCGGACGCGGAGCCGGCCGGACCCCGCGGCGACCAGAGCCGCCGGCTGGTGCTGCATCTCACCCACACCCGAACCGATGCGTTCCAGCTGGAGGGTGATGAGGTGGAGCATGCGGTGCTGCGGCCCTATGGCCTCTGGGGCAGCGGCGAGAACCTCACCCACCGCCACGACCGCGACATCGCCGGTCAGCGAGCCCCGATCGACACCGACTACCTGGCCCGGATCACCGAGGCGATCGCGGCGGCCGATGCGACGCTGCTGATGGGCCATGGCACCGGCGAGAGCGACATGCGGCAGGTGCTGCTCACCTACCTCGGCACCCACCGCCGCGACCTGCTCGATCGGATCGTGGGCGTGGTCACCCTGGATCACGCCAGTCCCAGCGAGGAGTCGCTGCTGGCCCTGGCCCGGGAGCATTTCGGCAACCTGCCCCATCGCCGCCCGATCCTGGTGCCGGGTCAGGCCGTCCCGTGACTGTCCCTCTGCCCGCGGGGCCGATCGAGGTGCAGGTGCCGGCAGGCGGCCGGCACCTGCCCGGTCAGCTGATGCTGCCGCCGGGCGCCGCGGGATTGGTCGTGTTTGCCCATGGCAGCGGCAGCAGCCGCTTCAGCGCCCGCAACCAGGCGGTGGCCGCGACGCTGCAGCAGGGCTCTCTCGCCACCCTGCTCTTCGACCTGCTGAGCGCCGAGGAGGAGCGGATCGACCGGCGGGATCGCTCGCTGCGGTTCGACATTCCCCTGCTCGCCGAGCGGGTGGTGGCCGCGATCGACTGGGCCCGGCAGGAGTCGGCCCTGGCGGCGCTGCCGATCGGTCTGTTCGGAGCCAGCACTGGCGCCGCCGCGGCCTGATCGGTGCGGCGGCCGGCCGGACCGGGTGCGGGCCGTGGTGAGTCGTGGTGGCCGGCCCGACCTGGCACTGGAGGCCCTGGGCCGGGTGCGCTGCCCCGTGCTGCTGCTGGTGGGCGGGGCGGATCTGGATGTGCTGGAGCTCAATTCCTGGGCCGCCGCCCGTCTGCAGGCGNCCCACAGCCTCGTGGTGATTCCCGGTGCCGGCCATCTGTTCGAGGAACCGGGCAGCCTGGAGGACGTGGCGATCCAGGCGCGGAACTGGTTCGCTCAGAACCTCACCGAGCGGCGTCGCTGAGCCGCCGCCGACGGCTCAGCGGGCATAGCCCGGATCCACCCAGCAGCGGGGCAGCGCTTCGCCCGATGGGAACCGCAGCGAGGCCTTGGCCACGGCCTGGGGATCCTGCATCTCCTCGCCGGCATGGATGCGGCCCAGCACGTCGGTGGCGAAGGGATCGAACAGCTGCTTGAGATCGAGCACCTCCAGCAGGCTCGCGTCATCGTCGTGCTGAATCTTCAGGAACATGGACCACCCTCCAGGGGTTCTGGGGTCAGTCTGAGCAGGCGTCGGTGGCGCTGGCCCGCCTGCTTAACAGTTCGCCGCCCCTCCCGGGTCAGTGCTGCTGCCGGCTCGGATCGATCTGGCTAGCGTTTGATGGTCGCCCGCTATCCCCATGCATTTCTGGGCTCCCGACATCGACCCGGCCCACCCGATGGAGTGCACCCAGGCCGAGCGATATGCCGTGCGTCGCCTCGACAACGCCCGCTTCCTCACCATCAACCCCGAGGACCAGCGGCTGCAGGAAGTGGGCAGCGCCGCAGAGGCCTACCTGTTTCACACCCATGAGGCCGCCCTCCGCGCCGCCCAGGACCTCAACCAGAACGGTCTGGGCCCAGTGGATGTGGTGAAGGTGGAGTGGGAGCCGGCCCAGCTCTGAGCCGGCCCGACCGGGGGGTGCCCTTAGGGTGCCCCGCAGCAGGCAGCCCGCAAGCCACAACCATGGCCAGCATCTTCGCCGACAACAGCCTCACGATCGGCCGGACACCCCTGGTGCAACTCAACCGGGTGACCCAGGGATGCAAGGCGCGGGTGCTGGCCAAGATCGAGGGCCGCAATCCGGCCTTCTCGGTGAAGTGCCGGATCGGAGCGGCAATGATCTGGCAGGCGGAGCAGGACGCCTGCTCGGCCCCGGCAAGGAACTGGTGGAACCCACCAGCGGCAATACCGGCATCGCCCTGGCCTTCGTGGCGGCGTCGCGCGGCATCCCGCTCACCCTCACCATGCCGGAGACGATGAGCCTGGAACGGCGCAAGCTGCTCACCGCCTACGGCGCCCATCTGGTGCTCACCGAGGGGCGGCTGGGCATGGCGGGAGCGATCGGTGCCGCCAATGAGATGGTGGCCTCCGATCCCGACCGCTACGTGCTGCTGCAGCAGTTCGCCAACCCCGCCAATCCCCGGATCCACCACGACACCACCGGCCCGGAGATCTGGGACGACAGCGAGGGTCAGGTGGATGCGCTGGTGGCGGGGGTGGGCACCGGCGGCACGATCACCGGCGTGAGCCGCTACATCAAGCAGACCCTCGGCCAGCCGCTCGTCTCGGTGGCGGTGGAGCCGGCCAGCAGTCCGGTGATCAGCCAGACCCGCGCCGGCGAGGAACTCAGGCCCGGTCCCCACAAGATCCAGGGCATCGGCGCCGGTTTCGTGCCGGCCAATCTCGATCTGGCGCTGGTGGATCGCGTCGAGACGGTCTCCGATGAGGAGGCTGTGACGATGGCCCGGCGGCTGATGAAGGAGGAGGGCATCCTGGCCGGCATCTCCTGCGGAGCCGCCACCACGGCAGCGCTGCGGCTGGCCCGCGAGGAGGCCTATACCGGCAAGACCATCGTGGTCGTGCTGCCCGATTCCGGCGAGCGCTACCTGAGTTCGGTGCTGTTCGAGGGCATGTTCGACGAGAAGGGCTTGGCCGCGCCCTGATGGTCGGCCTATAACCGCTACGGACTGCGCCGCCCCAGCCGTGACCCCCACCACGCTTGAGCCCGGCGCCGCCGTGGGTCAGCCTGCGCCGCAACCGCTGCAGACCCATCCGATCGCCGCTGCCGAGGCGGCACCCCTGGCCGTGCTGCAGGAATCCCGGCCAGGCCAGGCTGGCATCGTCGCTGGGGAGGACGCCCCCCGCGGCAGCCGCTGGCCCTGCTCGAGCGGCTGTTGGCTCAGCTGCTGGGCCTGCTCTCGGCCAGTCCGCTGCGCTCCCTCGACGATCTGCTGGCCGCCGGTCGCATCCTGATGCTGGCGCTGCTGGCCGGCCTGGCCCTGCGGCTCACCGGGGCCACCCTCGGCGCCATCAACGACCTCCCCCTGCTCGGCGGTCTGCTGGAGCTGGTGGGGCTCGTGAGCCTGCTCCAGTTCCTGGCCCGCCACGCCCTGCGTCAGCAGAAACGGGCTGAGCTGCTGGAGCGCATCCGCCAGCTGCGATCTAGGCTGCTTGGCTGAGAGGCCATGCATGTGTTTTTCCGCCACAGCCAGCTTCGGTGCCGCGGCGGTACTCACACCTGTTGGACTGGCCGCCGTTCAGATCGCCCGGCGCGGGATCCCGGCCGCTGGCTGCCGCTGGCCTTCACGCCCCTGTTGTTCGCCGTGCAGCAGGCGGTGGAGGGTCTGGTCTGGCTGCGCTTCGGTGGGGGCCAGAGCGGCGACCTGGCTGAGCTCAGGCCGGTCGCGCTGCCCTACCTGTGGTTCGCCTTTGCCCTCTGGCCGGTGTGGATCCCCTGGAGTGCCCTGCGGATCTGCGGCGTGGGCGGCGCTCCCTGGCGCCGCCGGGTGATCCGGATCCTCTGGGCCCTCNGGCTGGTGCTGGCCCTGCTGCTGTGGCTGCCGCTGCTGGCCGACCCGGAGCGGATCACTCCGGTGGTGAGGCAGGGCTCGATCGACTACCAGGTGATCCTGCCTGGATCGGCGCTGGTGAGCCACGGACTGGTGACCCTGGTCTACGCCACGATCATCTGCCTGCCGCTGCTGCTCACCCCCAGCCGGCGGGTGTGGCTGCTGGCCGCCGCCCTGGCGCTGGCCTTCGCCGTGGCCCAGCTGGGCTTTCTCTATGCCTTCAGCTCGGTGTGGTGCTACTTCAGTGCCGTGCTCTCCGCCCTGGTGGTCTGGATCCTGCTGCGGGCCGAGTCGCCGGCCAGGGCGCACGCACCGGCCCTGATCGAGCGGTANNGGGGGGCGGCTGACGGCGCCGGCTACGTTGGCCTTGGTCAGCACCAGCTGCCAGAGCTGGCCCTGTCGCGAGCGGAAGAAGCCGGCGCAGCAGAGCAGGTAGTAGCGCCAGAAGCGGCGGAAGCGTTCTGCGGCCTCCAGCCCCGCCGCCCCCCCGCCGCTGCGCTCGGTGATCAACGGGTCCAGATCGGGCCAGGCGGCTTCCACGTTGGCGTGCCAGGCCATCAGGGTGCGGTCGTAGTCAGGACCGAAGTTGTGCCAGTCCTCGATCAGCCAGTCGTGCTCCAGGGCGCCGGCCAGTTCGCCCGGTGACGGCAGGCGGCCGTGGGGAAACACGTGGGCATCGATCCAGGGATCGGTGCGGGAGCTGCGGCAGCGGTAGCCGATCGTGTGCAGCAGGAACAGNCCCTCATCCCGGAGGGCATTCCGCACCGCGGCGAAGAAGGTGCGGGCATTGCGCGCCCCCACGTGCTCGTACATCCCCACCGACACGACCCGATCGAACGGTCCGCAGCCCAGCCGATCGAGCCTGCGGTAGTCGCACAGCTCGAAGCGCAGCGGCAGATCGCCCCACTGCCGGCGGGCCCCATCCAGCTGCTGCTGCGACAGGGTGATGCCCACGGCCTCCACGCCGTAGTGACGGGCGGCATAGGCGGCCAGTCCGCCCCAGCCGCAGCCGATGTCGAGCAGGCGCTGGCCGGGCGCCAGCTCGAGCTTCTCGCAGATCAGCCGCAGCTTGTGCTCCTGTGCCTCGGCCAGATCGGCGGCCTGCTCCCAGTAGCCGCAGCTGTACTGGCGCCAGGGATCGAGCATCGCGGCATACACCTCGGGGTGGATGTCGTAGTGCTGCCGGGCCACCTGGGTGGAGCGGGCGATCGACTGCAGATTGATCAGTCGGTCGCGCAGCACGTGGCCCACGGCCGATGGCCAGCCGCCCTGACCGAGCCGGTCGTCGGCACGGGCCAGCAGCAGCCGGGTGAAGAGGGCATCGAGGGCCTGGCAGTCCACAGCCCATCCACATAGGTGTCGCCCAGGCCCAGCGAGCCGCGCCGCATCACGGCCCCGATCACGGCCGGATCGTGCAGCTGGAGATCCC
>NZ_LFEK01000014.1 GCF_001039265.1 Synechococcus sp. GFB01
GCATCGGGATTGGCCAGTTCGCTGACCCGAACGGTGAAGCTGGTCTCCAGCAGCGGCAGCTGGATCACCACCTCTTCCAGGGCTGAGGCCGGCAGCACAGGCTGCAGCGCTCCGGCCAGTGCCACCAGGGCCGCAGCCAGCCTGGAGCAGTTGCTCACCAGCACCGGCAGGCCATAGGTGTGCTGCCAGGCGCGGGCCAGGTGATCGCTGGCGGCCTTGCTGGCGGCGTAGGGCGAGCGGGGGCTGTAGGGAGTGGTTTCGCAGAAGGGCGGATCGGAGGGTTCGAGGCTGCCGAACACCTCATCGGTGCTCACATGCAGGAAGCGCCAGTGCTCCGGTGAGCCGGCCGCCAGCCAGTGGGCCCGGAACGCCTCCAGCAGGGTGAAGGTGCCGTGCACATTGGTGGCCAGAAAGGCGGCCGGCCCGCTGATCGAGCGGTCGACGTGGCTTTCTGCGGCCAGGTGGGCCACATGGGTGATGGCGTGCTCGGCGAGCAGGGCATCCACCAGGGGGCGATCGCCGATGTCGCCGTGCACGAAGCTGATGCGGCCGGCGTCGATCAGGGGCGCGATCGTGGCCCGGTTGCCGGCGTAGGTGAGAGCGTCGAGCACCACGATCCGGTCGTGTGGCCGGGCGGCAGCCCAGTGGTGCACGAGGTTGCCGGCGATGAAGCCGGCGCCGCCGGTGATCAGCAGATGGCGGGTGGGGGCAGGCATCAGGCGGCGGGGGTGACGGGGGTGGCGGCCCACGACCTGAGGCAGGCACGCAGATCCTCGCGCCAGTCGGGAAGGGGCAGGCCGAAGCTGGCGGTGAAGCGGTCGCAGGCCAGGCGCGAGTTGGCCGGCCGGGCGGCGGGCAGGGGGTAGGCGCTGGCGGGGATCGGCGTGAGCCTGGGAGCTCGCTGGATCAGCCCGAGGGCGGCGGCCTGGCCGAAAATCTCGCTGGCGAAGCCGTGCCAGCTCACCGGCGGCTGGCCTGCCACGTGGTACGTGCCCCAGGGGAAGGGATCGCCAGGCTGCAGGGGGGAGCGAGCCGCGATGGCGGGTTCGGCCAGTGCCAGGAGGATGCGGGCGATCGCCTCGGCGCTGGTGGGCCCGCCGACCTGGTCGTCGACGATCGCCAGGGCATCGCGCTCGCGGCCGAGTCGCAGCATGGTGCGCACGAAGTTGGCGCCCTCCTGGCCGAACACCCAGCTCACCCGCAGCAGCAGGTGGCGGCCACCGGCCTCGCGCAGCGCCTGTTCGCCGGCCAGCTTGCTGGCCCCGTAGACGCCCAGCGGGCCGGTGGGGTCATCCTCCCGCCAGGGGTCGCTGCCGCTTCCGTCGAACACGTAGTCGGTGGAGAGGTGCACGAGCGGGATGGCCTGGGCGGCACAGCTGCGGGCCAGCAGCCCCACGGCGGTGCCGTTGATGGCCTCGGCCAGCTTCCGGCTCGCTCTCGGCCTTGTCCACGTCGGTGTACGCGGCGGCATTGATCACCAGGGCGGGCCGATGGCTGCGCAGCAGGGCCTCGATCTGGGGCTCGAGCGTGGCGGTGGCAGCGGCCAGATCGAGCTCCGGCCGGCCCACGGCGATCAGCGGCTGGCCCGGCAGCCGCTGCGGAGCCAGGCGCTGCAGGGCCTGGGCCACCTGGCCCTGGGATCCGATCACGAGCAGGGAGGCGGCTGTCATGGGGTGGGGCCCTCCTGCACCAGGTTCTCCAGGTAGGCCCCGTAGCCGGACTTGCGCAGCGGGGCCGCCAGGGCTTCCAGCTCGGCGTCGCTGATCCAGCCCTGGCGCCAGGCCACCTCTTCCGGGCAGCCGATCTTGAGGCCCTGGCGGTGTTCGAGGGTGCGGATGTAGCTGCCCGCCTCGTGCAGGGAGTCGCAGGTGCCGGTGTCGAGCCAAGCCATGCCGCGGCCCAGCAGCTCCACGCGCAGGTCGCCGCGATCGAGATACAGCCTGTTGAGATCGGTGATCTCCAGCTCGCCGCGGGCGGAGGGCCGCACCTGGCGGGCCAGCTCCACCACATCGGCGTCGTAGAAGTAGAGCCCCGTCACGGCGTAGCTGGAGGCGGGCCGCTCGGGCTTCTCCTCGAGCGACACCACCCGCCGCTCCTCATCGAAGCCCACCACGCCGTAGCGCTGGGGATCGGCCACCCGGTAGGCGAACACCGAGGCACCGCTGACCTGGGCATTGGCGGCCTGGAGGTTGCGCGAGAGATCGCCGCCATAGAAAAGGTTGTCGCCGAGGATGAGGGCGGCGGGGCGGCCGGCGAGGAACTCGGCACCGATCAGGAAGGCCTGGGCGAGGCCATGGGGGCTGGGCTGCTCGGCGTAGGAGAGGGAGAGCCCCCAGGCGGCCCCGTCGCCCAGCAGGGCCTGGAACTGGGGCAGATCGCGGGGGGTTGAGATCACCAGGATCTCGCTCAGCCCGGCCAGCATTAGGGTGCTGAGCGGGTAGTAGATCATCGGCTTGTCGTAGATCGGCAGCAGCTGCTTGCTCACCGCCTGGGTGATCGGATGGAGCCGGGTGCCGGAGCCGCCTGCCAGGAAGATGCCCCTCCGATGCCGATCCTGGGGATGGTCTTGGAGCATGAAGCCACCGCTGCTGAGCGGTACCCTTCTATCACAGGAATCCAGCGGCAAGGGTATAACTCCACCCCTGGATTGCGCTGTGCGTGGCAGGGAGGATGACAGAACGATGGCGCAATCACGGACGGATCGCATCTGCAGTGTCGTCGAACACAGCGGGATCCTGAGTTGAGCGGCTCTCTGCACAACTGTCAGACGGGATTCCGTCAATGTTGCTGGCCTGCTGCCTTCAGATGGGTGGGATCGGTGCCGTTCCGATCGNCCTGTAGGCAGGGAACCAGTCCTGTTTCGACGTCACGCCTGCTTGTCTGCAGAGACGGTGGTACTCATCGGGCAAGTAGATCTGTCGCACGATCGGCAACCGATGGGCGGTTCCCCCAAACTTGCTCTTGAAGTCATACAGACCATCTCCAGGTCGGACCCCACCGCCCAGGTTCACAGTGCGCACACCACGCGTGCCAAGCCGACGAATGGCCTGGATCATGAGCCAGGNCGTGAAAGCCCTGCCCGTTGTGGTGCTGGCGCCGATGTGGAACTCGGCACTCTCGCCGTGGATGAGAAAGACCATCACCGCCTCGATATCGACACCACAGGAGGCACCGATCACCAGATGCTCAGAAGCTTTGGCCCAGGCCTGAAGACTCTCCTGGCTGAACGCATAGTGTGCCGAGGCTCCCGAGCGTGCCATGGTCACGGGGTGGAGTTTCTGCAGTGATTCGGCAAGTACATGGCGATCGTCCACAAGCATCACGCCTTGACTCTCAGCCTGCTTCCATTTTCTGCGAATGATGGTTGAGGCTGTGGCAAGCGGATCGCATTCCTGAATCGGGAGCAGAAACACAGTGTTCCCCGGAGTCGCCAGGTGTCCGAGTGCTTCCGTCGCGGCTGGTTCGAATTGGAGGTAGCCCGCCACCCATCCCTGAGACGCCGCATGGAGACTCCAGGCCCGGAGCAAAGGCTCGGCGTCCCCGGTCAGGCTGGCCCCTGACACACACACGAGCGTGCTGATGTCCTCATGGGTCCCGCAGCGACGGCGATGGATCGGCAGGATCATCCTGGAACTGCCGCACTCGACACAGACCAGCAACGGTCTGAGGCCGGATCGTGAGTATGCCTCTGCATTTGACCAGGCATGACAGGGAACCCCGCTGAGATTCACGAGTTGTTCCCAAGCTCGGCGATCATCCAGTTCGGTAACTGTGATCCTGGCATGTTGCCTGCCCGGGTGTGATGAACAGGGATCAGTCATGTCGAAGCTCGCTTCGATGGCTCCGATGGCAGGTCGTCACTCTGCTCGGATGCCGCCATGGCTTCCCCAGATCAGTTTGCGTCGGCTTGGTGTAGGACAATGTCATGGTCGCTCTTTCTAGTGGCTTGCGAATGAAGCTGATGAATGAATCTGAATCTCACGCTTACGACCAATTTGCTCCCTTTTATGATCTGATGATGGGTGATCGGAGTGACTTTATTGGTTTCTACTCCAGTCTACTGAATCCGGAAACCCGGTCGTCATCGATCTTGGCTGCGGCAGTGGGGCGATCACAGCCGCCCTGGCCAGGATTCTCTGTGCTGTCTCCCGTCACCCCTCACCCCGGATTGTGGGGGTGGATGGTTCTGTTGGGCTGCTGAAGGAGGCGGCACAACGCAGAGTGCCGATCGAGTGGCTGAATCAGGATTTGCGGAATCTCTCCGTGGAGGGGTGCTTTGACCTGGCAATTTGCTGCTACAATACATTTCAGCATATTGATGGACAATCTCTCGCGGGTGCGTTTGCTGGTGTTCGTCGTTTGTTGCCTGACGGGGCGCGCTTAGCTTTTGACATCTATCAGCCGAATCGGGACTATCTCAGGCTTCCTCAGCGGAATCGCATGGCCCGCAAAATCGTCAGGCCAGGATCTACGGATCTTGAAATCAGGGAATGCACAGATTTTGATGAGGCTGCATCGTTGCTCACGATCAGCTGGAAGCTGGTCGATCCCCTGCGCCTTGATGAGCCTCCGCTGGCTTCCACGATGTACCGAATGTGGCAGCACGATCCAGCCTTGGTAGAGAGGTCTCTCTTGGAGGCTGGTTTCGAAACTCTGGAGCGCTATGGAGATCTGGCTCGATCCTGCTTTTCTGCCTCATCCAAGAAACAGGTTTATGTTTGCAAGGCCCACTGACTGATCTGACCGACCAGCTGCGATCACCTCGCTTCCCATAATCCATTTCAGGCGCCTGGATGGCATCAGACTTGCCTCGTTAAGTTCGTTTGGGTTGGTGTTGGAGTCGATGATCTTCAGGTGGATCAAGGAGCTTCCAGAATTGTCTGAGCCCTCACGTCGCGCCGAACGGTGTCTGGCTCGGCGTCCATGAGTGCTGGCAGTGCATGGGGGAACAGGCCTGTGTAGGGGGACAGGAAGCGCAAGGTGATCCCCCGTGATTGAAATGTCTCCGGTTGGTAAAGATGCCGACCTGCGGGTGGATTCACATAGGACTTTCCACCCAGTGCTTTGACCACTGCGAGGACCCTCTGCTGACCTGCGAAAGTGGGGGAGATGTTCAGATCGGAGCTTCTGATGATCACGGCCGGCAACTTGAGATGCCACACAATGGCTCGCAGCTGCCGTTCGAGGTAGTCGGCCACCGAAGGCTCTGAGATCGTGAGATGCGACCGGATCTCATCGGCGAGGTCACCCTTCGAGCTGCGATACCAATCATGCCCATTCAAGCGGCGAAGAAACTCCGTCCCGGCATCGCTCTGGAAATGCAGGTCGGCGATGCGGGTATGGCGAGGCTGGTGTCGCAGAGGCAAGGTCAGCCAGCGGGATTGACCGGGTGGTGAAGGCAGTGCACTGCGGTGCACCCTCCCTCTCCGAGGGAATTGAACGCAGTCGAACAGCACGACGATATCTGCTGCTGCGAAGAGCCGAAAGTAACCGAGATAGGGATAGAAATACGGTTGCATCACTGCCACGACCGGACCCGACACCCTCTCAGGCCTCGTTCGTGAGCATCTGGCGGGCCGTGCGCACCACGCCTCTTTCCCGGAGACGCTCGATCCTGGGGGGAGGGAAGACGCTGCGCTGGAATTCGCCCTCCAACTCGCCGTCTTGCTCGAGAGCCAGCCAGCGGCGCCAGTGCCACCCGAACCCCGGGGCGAGTTTCCCTTCATGGTGGGTGAAGACCTCGCGGATGTTTCGCGTCTTCTGCAGGAACCGCGGGTAGGTGGAGAGAGCCACATGAGCCAGCAGCAGACCTTCGGCGGTGTCGTGGCGGAGTGTGACGCCCTCNGGGGGGCACTACGTCATGCATGNCGTCGTGGATTCCGGCCACGATCGAGGGTCGCACTGCCACCTTCGGCAGGGGAACGAACCGGATCCAGGTGAGGGCGGGGTTCTCGGCGAGCCGCTGCTGAAACTGATCCTGTGCCTCCACGATGAGCTGCACGGCATCAAGATCGCAGGGCCGGCAGGGGAGGGGCAGGCAGGGACCCTGCTCGCTCAGAACCACGTTGTAGCGGGGGATCCGAAGCACGTCGGCTTCGAACCCTGCCAGTGCCTGGCGCAGATCACCCGATGGGGTGAGCGGAAATTCGTCGGCATCGATCGCCAGCACCCAGTCGGCGTCGCAGTCGTGGATGGCCTCGGCGTTGCGCTGTCGCCAGAGATCCGCTGGTTCCTCGTTGGAGGAATCGAGGATCCTGAAGGTCGAACTCCGCTGCGACGCCAGGTAGGCGCGGCTGCCATCGGTAGACGCCATGTCGCAGACGACGAAGGATTCGACGCCGCTGGCACGCAGATGGTCGATGCAATGCGGGAGGATCTCGATCTCGTCCTTCACGCCGATGTGGGCTGCCACGCGCATGGGGGTCAGGTCAGGGTGTGTTCGATCACATTGGCAATGGCTCCGATGAGTTCGGCCGACAGGTCGGGGAACATGGGCAGGCCGATCAGGCGGCCAGCGAGATCGTCGGTGTGGGGCATCGTGGTGGCGGGGCAGCCGGCGAAGGCCGCTGGCGGTGCAACCCCCATCCATACCAATGGCGCCAGCCCACGTGCGCCCGGCTCAGCTCCGCTTCGATGGTTTTCGCTTGGGGCTGATCAGCTGCCATGAGCAGGGCGTAGGGGCAGGCGTGATCCTCACGGACGTGAAGGGCATGGCTCCAGCCGGAGCGTGCGGCTCGCCGTGCATAGGACCTGGCCGCGAGGAGGAATCCCTGGCGCTTGGTGGCCCACCCTTCCAACTCGGCCAGCCCCACAGCCGCGTGGTATTCGCTCAGCTTCCCGTTGAAGCAGGGGCCGCTGCTGGAGCGATCGTCGCGGAAGCCGAAATTCAGGGCCCGGGCGGCACGATCGATCAGCTGGGGATCGGCCGCGAGGATCAGACCGCCCTCACCCGTGCTGAAGGTCTTGGTGGCGTGGAGGCTCACGGCCACGGGTATGGAGCCCCGCACGACGGCTGCAGCATCGATGGAATCGAAGCAGGCCGCCGCATCCACGATCACGGGAATCCCGGTGCGTCGGGTGAAGGTCTGCCAGGCGTCGAGGTCCGGAGGCCTGCCGTAGGGCGCAACCACGAGCACGAGGGCGGCCCGCTCCAGCTCCGGACACGTTTCGAGACTGGCGGGGTTCAGAGCCCAGCTGAGCGGGTCGACGTCGAGCAGGAACGGTTGCAGCCGGGCGAGACGTATGGCCGCCGCCGTGCCCACGAAGGTGTAGGAGGGGCAGAGGCACAGTGGCCGCCTCTCCGATGGGCCGCCCACGATCGCCTGGATCAGGGCCAGCAGAGCGGCCGTGCCGGAGGCGGCCAGAGCCAGGTTGGCGGCCCCTACGCCGTGGTGATCGGCCAGGCTCCGCTGCAGGCGCGTCTGGAGTGGCCCGAAGTTGCTGTATTGCCGGGTGGCATCGATCTCCCGCAGATAGGGCAGAAGCCGCTCGGCGGTGGGCAGCCTGGGGCGGTTGACGGGGATCGAGATCTCAGACGGGGCCGCTGTCATGAGGGCACCGTCAGGGTGGCGAGCAGATGGCTCACTTCACTGCTCAGCACGTCCCAGACGGCTTCGATCGTGAGGCGGCTGCCGCCGTCGATCCGCTCGAGCGTGGTGGCGGGCAGGTTCAGGAGGAGGGCCGGATCGTGGCCCTCACAGAGCACGCTGATGCCGGCCGCGTCCTTGTCACCGGAGGTGAGCAGGCGGGTCTCCTCGTTGGCGGCCTGGAAGGGAAGGGCATGCTCCTGATCGGCTCCTGCCTCGGCCGATGACCACTGCCACAGGAGATGGCCCCCCCGGGTCTCCAGCGCCAGCCTCAGGATCCTCACGAGACAGGGGGTCTCGGCCGGGTCGAGACGCAGGGCTCTGAGTGGCCCGGGCAGGTCGGGAAGACGAAAGGTGTGGCTGGCGCTGCCCCGATCCACCGTGATGCTGCTGCGCAGGTAACAAGGTTCCGAGAACCTCCGGCGGGGTGGGCTTGCCAGAAGAGCTGCAGGGTGGTCATCCGGCCGAGCTGGGAGCGAAGACTGCGCAGATGGCGTTCCAGCTCCTCGCGGAGGCGATCCAGCCGTTCCCGCAGCGCCATCTCTGAAGATGATCGCAGGGCCTCATGGATCTCCAGCGCCAGACGGACGAGGCTTTCGTCCGTGTCCAGGCCGGGGATCTTGGGTCCAGCCGCGGAGTGATTGAGGTCAGAGCGCGCCAGGTTCGGATCCTGCGAGGGATCGGGCAGGCGCAGCTGGTCTTCCCCGAGGAGTTCGTTGATGCTGCCGATGCAGCGAGAAGGGTCTGCCAGAAACGACTCGTAGGTGACCACCTGCCGCGGCAGGTGGCGGGTGTGGCGTTCCGCGTCCAGCTGGTGCTGGATCCAGAGCAGAAGGGCCCGGTTGGTCGGGAGAGCATCGCGTTTGCGCAGCGAGGCCGCCACGGCCAGAGGGTGGCGATTCACCAGAACGACTGAGCAGCGAGGCCATGGCGCTCAATGAGGTGGTTCCAGAGGGGCTGCAGACGGCATTGGCGCGGGTCCTTGATCAGGCACCAAGGGTTGTCGGAACCGCGTTCGGCGGGGAACTCGGCCCGCAGGGCTTCCTCCAGGGCGCCCATGGCCTCCTCAAGCCGGTCGGGTGCGAAGAGGTCCTCCGAGAGCAGGGGGTCGTCCCAACTCGATTGCGCTTGCTCCAGCAGAGCGGTGTGCATCTCCACGATCCGCAGTGGCTCCCAGTAGCCCGTTGGATTGTTGGGATCGGCCGGAGGCATCGTGGCGGGCCCACGGCAACCGAGCCGGCAGAGCGCACCGGCCATTGCGGAGGTGCCGCTGCGGTGCATCCCCAGCACGAAGAGCAGCCGGAAGGGAAGTCCGTCGACGTTGAGGAGGGAGGCTGCGATCCTGGCTCCCAGGTGACGGGGGTTGCGTTCGAGCACGGTTGCGTAGGCGCGCCGTGCTGCGCAGCGGTTACCGTGCCGCCGATGCCACTCCGCCAGACCCAGTTGAGCGGGGATCGAAGCGGGGTTGCGGGAGAGCTGGTCCTGGAGCMSGKCCAGGCCCGCCGCCAGGATGGCGGCTGCAGCAGGTAGGGATGGGCCGAGCCGTCGGGCAGCCGCAGCTCCAGCCGCTGGTCGTCGGGGATGCGCACCATATGGGTGCGGTTGTTGCCGCAGTAGCTGATGCCGCCCGGGCTCCAGGTGGCTCCCGAGGTGGTGGGGGGCGCCGCCAGGCGCCGGTAGCTGTTCACGGTGGGATTGGTGAGGCGCACAGCGCGGGGCGTGCTCCAGCAGTCCGGCCAGGAACTGATAGGCCAGGAACTGATAGGCCAGCGGTGAGAGCCCGAGCTCACCGGCGGGATCGTGGAACAGGTTGGTGCCCGCGCCTGAGGCGCCGGCGGCTCCCCAGAGCGAGAGATGGGTGTGGCAGCCGTTGCCGGTGCGCTCGGCGAAGGGCTTGGCCATGAAGCTGGCCTTCAGCCCCTGCTGCTCCGCCAGGGTCTTCACCATCACCTTGAAGAAGGCATGGCGGTCGGCGGTGGTGAGGGCGTGGGCGAAGGTCCAGTTCACCTCGAACTGGCCGTTGGCGTCTTCGTGGTCGGCCTGGTAGGGCCCCCAGCCCAGCTGCTCCATCGCCTCCAGCAGCGGCCCGATCAGCCCGTAGCGGCGCATCAGGGCCAGCTGGTCGTAGCAGGGTTTCTCCTGGTGATCGGCCGGATCGGCGATGCTGCCGCCATCGGCGCCCAGCAGGAAGAACTCCGCCTCCACTCCGCTGCGCAGCTCGAACCCCAGGGAGCCGGCTCGCTCCAGCTGCCGCAGCAGCAGACGTCGGGGGCACTGGGCCATCGGCGTGCCACCCAGCATCAGCTCGGCCGCCACCCAGCCCACCTCCGGCTGCCAGGGCAGGGGCGTGAGGCTGGCCGGATCGGGGATCGCCATCACGTCGCCATCCGCCGGGGAGAGATCCAGCCAGGCGGCAAAGCCGGCAAACCCGGCCCCGTCGCGGGCCATCACCGGGATCGCCGCGGCGGGCACGAGCTTGGCCCGCTGGATGCCGAACAGGTCGGTGAAGGAGATCAGCAGGAACTTCAGCTGCAGCTCCCGGGCCTGGCTGGCGAGATCGGTCATGGCGGGGTGGATGGGGGGAATTCAGCAGGCCAGGAGGCCGTCGACGACGCGGCGCAGCTGCCGCTGCTCCGGCGCGCTGCTGTGGGGGTTGCCGGCCCGGTGGCCCAGCTCCGACTCGATCTGGTGAAAGCTCGCCCCGGGGATGCGGGCGGCATCGGCGGCCATGTCGTTGGGGGTGAAGTAGAGGTCGTGGCTGCCGGCCACCACGGCGGTGCGGGCCCGCACGCGTCCCAGGGCGGCATCGAGGTCGCCGCCGTCGGCCACGTCGTGGGCCTGCCAGGTGTCGAGCATGGCGATCAGGTCGCGCGGGTCGTGGCGCTGGTAATTGGGCAGCCACTGCTGCTGCACATGCACCTCCACCGGCTCGGCGATGCTGCGGAAGAAGGGCTGGCTGGCGGCCCAGCTGGCGTAGATCAGCGCATAGGTGCGCAGCCCCTGCTCGGGCGGGGCGTCGAAGCCGCTGCCGTTCCAGTGGCGATCGGCCGTGAGCGCCTGGCGCAGGCTGAGCAGGAACAGGCGGTTGTGGGGCGAAGTGCGTGCCGTGCCGCACACGCAGCAGATCCGCTCCACTAGCTCGGGATGGTCCACAGCCCAGCGGTAGGCCTGCTGCGCTCCCATCGACCAGCCGTACACCAGCGCCGGCCGCTCGACGCCGAACACCTCACGCAGCAGCCGGCGCTGGGCGGCCACGTTGTCGGCCTGGTCCACCACCCAGCCCTGCTCCGCCAGCCCCATGGCGCCGTGGCTGGGGCTGCTGGAGGCGCCGTTGCCGAACATGACGGCGATCACCACGCACCAGCGCTCCGGATCGAGCACCGGACCCGCCAGCCAGGCCAGATCCTCCACGCGGGCACCATAGGAGCTGGGCACCAGGATCAGGTTGCTGCCCTCGGCGTTGAGCTCGCCGATGCGCAGATAGCTGATGCGGGCATCGGCAATGGTGCGGCCGCAGCGGAGCGGGAAGGCACCGAGCCCGTGGAGATCCTGATGTCGGGGCGGTGCTGAGCTGGTGGAGGTCATGCCGCTGCGCTCATGCCGCGCCGCTGCCGGCCGGAAGGGCCAGGGCGGGCAGGTTGGCCAGCAGCTGGCGGTGCACGCGCAGATACCCCTGATCCAGGTGCAGCAGGTGGGGGCCGATCAGCTCATGGGCCGCCGGCAGAGCATGGAACGGCAGCGAGGGATAGAGGTGGTGCTCGGCGTGGAAGGGCATGTTCCACATCAGCCAGCGCACCGACGCGGTGGTGAGGGTGGTGCGGGTGTTGGCGGTGCCGTCGGCGCTGAAGCTGCAGCCGCTGTGCTCGGCCAGCAGCACGAAGCGCAGGAACGGCTGGCCCACGAGCAGAGGCAGCAGCCAGAACCACAGCAGGAAGCCGTTGCCGTCGATCAGCGACACGGCCGCCAGAAGCAGGTAGACGCCAACCTGCAGCCACGCCGAGCGACGCACCTGGGGGATCACCTGGGCATTGAGGTAGGGCACCGCCGACAGATCGCCCCAGAGCAGCGTGGCGTAGGCGCGCAGCTTGCCGCTCCACCAGTTCCAGCCGCTCAGCTCCAACAGGTAGGCGGGCAGGCTGGTGGGCTGCGGATCATCGAGCTCCGGATCCAGNCCGGGCTGGTGGGTGTAGCGATGGTGCCACTGGTGGTAGCGGCGGTAGGCGGTGGCGTTGTAGAAGCTCAGCAGGCCCAGCAGCCAGGCGGCGGCATCGTTTACCCGCCTGCTGCGGAAGGCCGTGCGGTGGCTGCATTCATGCAGGCCCGCGAAGCAGGTGGCCAGCCCCATGCCGCATAGCAGCAGCCCGGCCAGGCGCAGCGGCAACGGCCAGAGCTGCTGAGCCCACACCACACCGCCGGCGCTGATCAGCAGCAGGTGGCTCAGCAGGCGCAGCGCGGCGGGTCCGTCGCGGAGCGTGTTGAGCTCGGAGAGGGTCTGCCGCTCGATCAGGGCTGAGTCGGTCACGCCGAGGCAATGCCGTGGGCCTCTTATCCCATCAGGTCGGCTGGGTCCGCTTCGGTAGGCGATGCGACGGCGAGGGGTTTACTAGGACCCGGGTCGTCGGAACAGGGCTCGTCAGCTCTGGCGGGTTCGGGGGACCCCGGCCGCAGCGGGCCTACAGCTCCGCCTGCTCGGCTTGGGTGTCGTCGAAGCAACGCGTCCCCGCCTGGGTGAAGCGGGAGAGCAGCCGCGCTGCGAGCTTCTCCCGGTCCTCATCCCCCACCACGCCCTCGTAGGCGCGGGCCTCCTCCTGCTCATGGGCGGCGAACAGGCGGATCGGGCAGGGCATCGCCACCTCCACCGCCCACATCACGATGCCCAGCCAAGTCACGTCGCTGACCAGCGCGATGCGTTCGAAGCCCCGCCAGTGCCTCAGGCCCAGCAGGGTGTCGTCCCGCATGGCGGCGGGCTTGCAGCCCTCGAATCAGGCATCCATCGGCCCCGGCTGTGTGCACTCTGAAAAGGGAGAGCCTGTCGCGGGGGGGGGGGGGTGACGCCATGCACCACAGCGCCGTTGACGACAGCGTGATCGCCCGCATGCGGGCGATCCGCCGGGATCTGCACCGCCATCCGGAGCTGGCCTTCGAGGAGGAGCGCACCGCGGCGAGGATCATGGCCGAGCTCGACGCCCTCGGCATCCCCTACGACTACCGGGGCGTGGGCAGCGGCGTGATCGGCCGGCTGGGAGCGGGGCACGGCCCCAGCATCGCCCTGCGGGCCGACATGGACGCTCTGCCGGGGCAGGAGTCGACCCAGCTGCCCTTCGCCTCCGAGGAGCCGGGTCGCATGCACGCCTGCGGTCATGACGCCCACGTGGCGATGGTGCTGGGGGCGGCCCAGCTGCTCGCGGCCGATCCGCCTGCGGTGGGGGTGCGGCTCATCTTCCAGCCGGCCGAGGAGAAGGGCGGCGGGGCGCGCACGGTGATCGCGGCCGGTGCCCTGGAGGGGGTGAGCGCGATCTTCGGCGCCCACGTCACCCATCACTACCGGGTGGGGCAGATCATGGTGGCGGACGGGGTGATCACGGCCCAGTCGGACCGCTTCCGCATCGACGTGCGCGGTCGCGGCGGGCACGGCGCCAGGCCCCATGAGGCCACCGACGCCGTGGTGATCACCGGTTTCCTGATCACCGCCCTGCAGACGCTGGTGTCGCGGGAGATCGATCCCGTCCACCCCTCGGTGGTGACGATCGGGCGGGTGGAGGCGGGCTCGGCGCCGAACGTGATCGCTGAGACCGCCGTGCTGGAGGGCAGCATCCGCTCCACCTTGCCGGCGGTGCGCGAGCAGCTGCTCGCCGGTGTGCAGCGCATGGCCCGGGCCCTGGGCGATCTGCACAACGCCGATCTGCAGGTGACGATCCAGCCCGGCTATCCGCCGGTGGTGAACACGGCGGCCGAAGCCCGCCTGGCCGAGCGCGCCGCCCGCCAGGTGGTGGGTGACGCCGGCCTGATGGCACTCGATCACCCCAGCATGGGCAGCGAGGACTTCGCCTACTACCTCGAGCGAATTCCCGGTTGCTACGTGCGCTTCGGCGCCCGGCCCGAGGGCAGCCCCTACGTGCCGCTGCACAGTCCCGCCTTCGACATCGACGAGGGAGTGCTGCCGGTGGGCGCCGCCTTCTTCGAGGCGGTGGTGCGGGAGGCGGAACGATCCCCGGCTGCAGCGACGGCGCAGGCCTGAGGGCGAGGGATCCGGCCCTCGTCTTCCTCCCCTCACCGGCCTTCTCGGTGGGGATGGAGCTGGAGCTGCAGCGCGAGTTCCGCGGCGACCTCGGTGCCGACCTCGACTGAGTTCGCAGCGGGGGCTGGATCAGCGTGGGGCGTGGGCGTCGAAGAAGGCCAGTTCCAGCTCCATCGCCCGCCGGTAGGTCTTCTCCACCGCTTCGCCGGGCGGGGCCAGGCGGTTGAGCAGGTGCTCCAGGCGGCGGGCCAGGGCTTCGAAGGCGGGATCGGCGTAGGTGTCGATCCACTCGGCGTAGGCATGAGCGGGGTGGCCCACCTGGGCGCGCAGCTGCTGGCCCAGCCAGGCGTAGAGCCGCAGACAGGGGGTCATGGCGGCGCAGATCAGGCCGCAGTCGCCGCCGCGGGCGGTGGCCAGCAGGAAATCCGTGTAGGCGGTGGTGGCCGGCAGCGGCGTGATGGCGCTCAGGTCGATCCGCCAGCGGCTGGCATAGGCGGCGTGAAGCTGCAGTTCCTCCAGCACGCCCTGCAGCAGCTCACTGAAGGCGACCAGACTGTCCCGGTCCGTGCTGTGGGCGATCGCCAGGGCGTAGGCCCGGGCGAAGCTCTCGAGAAAGTAGGCGTCCTGGGCCACATAGCCGCAGAAGGCGGTGCCGGGGAGGCTGCCCTGGCCCAGTCCCTGCACGAACGGGTGCCGGAGGATGCGCCGGGCCAGCTCGGCGTTGCCGGCCCAGAGCTGCCCGGCCAGGTCCCCGCTCAAGGCCGGTCCGGGTGTGCTGGATGGGCCGGCTCCACCATGCGGCCGGGCTGCACCCAGCGGTCGAACTCCGCGTCGCTGATCTCGCCCAGGATGAGGGCCGCTTCGCGCAGGCTGAGGCGATGCTGGTGGGCGTGCTTGGCGATGGCGCAGGCGCGGTCGTAGCCGATCGCCGGTGTGAGGGCCGTCACCAGCATCAGACTCTGGTCGAGCAGCGTGGCGATGCGGCCCTGGTCGGCCTGCAGCCCCTCGATGCAGTGCTCCCGGAAGCCGGCGCAGGCTCCGCTGAGCAGTTCGATGCTCTCGAGCACGTTGTGGGCGATCAGGGGTTTGAACACGTTCAGCTCGAAGTTGCCCTGGCTGGCGGCCAGCTGTACCGCCGCGTTGTTGCCCATCACCTGCACCGCCACCATCGTGAGGCTTTCGCACTGGGTGGGGTTCACCTTGCCGGGCATGATCGAGCTGCCGGGCTCGTTTTCGGGAAGGATCAGCTCTCCGAGGCCGCAGCGGGGGCCGCTGGCCAGCCAGCGGATGTCGTTGGCGATCTTCATCAGGCTGCCGGCCAGCACCGTGAGGGCGCCGTGGGCCGCTGCCAGCGGTTCGTGGCCGGCCAGGGCCTGGAACTTGTTGGGCGCGCTGCTGAAGGGCAGGCCGACCCGCTCGGCCAGCCGCGCCGCCACCGCTTCCCCGAAACCCGCCGGTGCATTGAGGCCGGTGCCCACCGCCGTGCCGCCGATCGCCAGCTGGTGCACCTGGGGAAGGGCGGCCTGCACACTGTCCAGACCCAGCGCCAGCTGGGCCGCGTAGCCGGAGAACTCCTGCCCGAGGCTGAGCGGCACCGCATCCTGCAGGTGGGTGCGGCCGATCTTGATGATCGAATGGAAGGCCTCCGCCTTCGCCAGCAGCGCCTGCCTGAGGGCCTCCACGGCGGGAATCAGGCGTCGCTGCAGCTCGATCGCCACCGCGATGTGCACCGCGGTGGGGAAGGTGTCGTTGCTCGATTGGCTGAGGTTCACATGGTCGTTGGGATGCACCGGGCTCTTGCTGCCCAGCACCCCGCCGGCCGCTTCGATCGCCCGGTTGGCGATCACCTCGTTCACGTTCATGTTGGTCTGGGTGCCGGAGCCGGTCTGCCAGACCTTCAGCGGAAACTCCCGATCGAGGGCGCCGCTCGCCACCTCCTCGGCGGCCGTCACCACCAGCGCCGCCAGCTCGGGGCTGAGCTTCTCCCTGTCGCGGTTCACCTCGGCGCAGGCGGCCTTCAGGATTCCGAAGGCATGCACCACCGCCAGCGGCATGGGCTGGCCGAAGGGGAAGTGGTGGATCGAGCGCTGGGTCTGGGCCCCCCAGTAGTGCTCGGCGGGCACGGCGATCGTGCCCATGCTGTCGGTTTCCTGGCGGGTCACCGGCTCACCACCTCGGCATTGAGCTCGTTGATGCTCACGGTGGTGCTGTTGCGGAAACCCTCGGGAAGGGGAATGCCGGTGGCCTGGCTCACGGCCTCGTTGATCGCCGCGAGCCCCACCTGGCCCTCCGCATCGAGCAGCACCCGCCCGTCGGCGTCGAAGACCACCACCTGGGGGATGTGGCCATGCCAGTAGTGAGCGGGATCGGCTGGGCCCTGATCGCTGCGGTTCTGGAGTGGATCGGTCACCAGCGGAATCAGTTCGATGCTGTTGCCCCAGAGCCGCTGCAGTTCCGAGACCACGGGCGCGAACTGTTTGCTGGCGGTGTCATCGTCGAGGTAGTAGATCAACACCGCGGGCCGGTGTGCCGCGAGGGCCTGCTGGAGGGTGCTGCGGGGCGGCACCAGCGAGCCGTTGCCGGCGTAGAGGGCGTAGATGTTGCCGTCGTAGGTGTTGTTGGTGAGCGAGGCCAGGGCCGGCTGCACCGGCTGGATCGCCATCAGGGCTGCGCTCAGCAGCAGGGGCAGAACGGCATGGAGAACAGGTTTCAGCAGAGTGCGCAGCAGGCCGGCCAACAGAGCGGGGTCGCGGATGGGGTCATTGTGACGCCCGGAGGCTGCGTCCCATCCCCTGCACGATGCCCCGGCCCACCAGCCCGATCGCCCGGCCCAGCACCTGGGTGAGCAGCACCACCAGCAGATCGCCCAGCCCCCGTGCCAGGGCCTGGACCTGGGGGGCGAGCGCATCGCGGCTCTCCAGCGCCAGGGTCACCAGCTGCTGGGGCCAGCCGAGCTGGCGCAGTTCCGTGTCGCGGGGTTCGGTGAGGTTCACCGCGACCACGGAGCTCTCCTGCAGGCCGAACAGCACCCTGCGGCTCTCGTAGAGGGCCACCGGCCGCTGCCACCAGCTCTGCCAGCGCAGCTGGGCGTTGAGCTGGTTGCGCAGCCGCTCCAGGCTGCGGGTGGAGAGCAGCTCGGGCCGCAGCAGGTAACGCCTCAGCTCCGGCCAGGCGGCGCAACTGGCGAGCACATCGGCCGCGAGCAGTTCGGCGTTCCGCACCAGCCAGTTGCTCACCAGCAGCTCCAGGTGCAGCACCGCCCGGGGCTCATCGGCCGGGAGCAGCTGGCCCTCCACCAGCAGCGGCTGGGCCAGCACCAGCGTGGCCAGCATCGGTTGCGGCTGCGGCAGTTCCGGGTCGGTGACCTCCAGGGCGGCCTCGCGGATCAGCTGCTCGGCGACGCCGCAGAGCTGGCCCTCGCGCGGCAGCTGCACGTAGGGGCTGGCCATGGCCCGCAAGGCCATCTGGCGCAGCTGGGGTTGGAGCCGCAGCCAGTGTTCGCCCAGCTCCGCTGCGGCGACCGCCTCGCTGGCGAGCTGCTGGCGCAGCATCTGCAGCTGATCCAGCAGGGCGAGCAGCAGATCGCTGCGGCGTTCGGGCCGCAGGGCTGCGAGGGCCAGCAGCTGGCCGCTGCCGTTGCCGGGGCCTGCTGCCAGTGCCGCTCGCAGCCGCGTCGCCAGGCTCGCCCAGATGCCGTCGGCGTTGCGCTGCTGCAGGGTGAGAGCGGTGCGTTGTTTGGCTGCGCCGGCGCCGGCCTCCGGCCGGGCGGAACCCTCCGTGCAGCGGGCCTGCGGTCCCCAGGCCACGCTCAGCGGCCCCCAGAGCAGCAGCAGCAGCTGGCGGGCAGAACGCAGTTCCCGCAGCCGGCCCTGCAGCACAAGCTGCTGCAGCCGGCTGCCGCCAGGCGGTGTGAGCAGCCGCAGGCAGGCCTGGATGTCGGCATCCACCTGCTGCAGGCCGCTGAGCAGCAGCCACTGACCCAGGCCGATTCCGGCGGCCGATCGGTCGGCGGGCTGATCGGCGGAGACGGGCTGGCGCAGTTCCAGCACCCGGCCGCCCTCGAGCAGGGTGTGGATGGCCGCGATCAGTGCATCGGGCTCCGGAGCCTCCAGCAGTCCGGTGGCGGGGAGTTGCAGCAGCAGCGGAGCCGGCAGCCGGTGACCCGTGGACAGCACCAGCAGCAGCGGAGCCGGCTGCCAGCGTTCCTGGAGCAGCTGCAACTGGAGCTGCAGCTGCTCGGGAGCCATGTCCGCCTCGAGAGCCCAGAGCAGGATCTGGGGGGCCCCGCGCAGATCGGCGGGATCGCTGATCACCGTGAGCTCAGCCGCCCGGGCCTGGAGCAGCCGGATCAGGCCATCGCGCAGCAGCGGTTCGGCAAACAGCAGCAGCTGCGGGGTCACGGCCCGATCGGATGCAACGCGCTCACCGTAACGGCTGCGCCGTGGATTCTCCAGCGCTGTCAGGCCCTGCGGCGGGGCCGCCCGGTGAGATGCAGGGTGTATCCCTCGATCGCGAAACCGGTGTGGTCCTCGATCCGCTGGAGCAGTTCGGCGGGCAGTTCCACATCGAGATCCTGGATCTGGCCGGATTCCAGGCAGGTGAGATGGCTGTGGGGATCGCTGCGATAGCCGTAGAGGCGTCCGCTGGCCCGGTCGAGGCATTCGATCACACCGGCGCTCTGGAGGGCCTCCAGGTTCTGGTACACGGAGGTGTGTCCGATGTTGCGGCCGAGGTTGTTGAGCTTCTCGAAGATGTCGCGCGCGCTGAGGTGACTCTTCTCGCTCCAGAGCAGATCAAGCACCATGCGGCGCTGCCGGCTGAGCCGCATCCCCAGGTCACGGCAGCGACGATAGACATCGTCGACACTTGAGCAGCCGGGCGCTCCGAGCTGGCCGGTTCCGAGCTTGCTGGTGATGCTACCGGGGGAAAGGGTGGCGCTCAAGCGACACACCAAAGATTGGGAATGGATCTGTTATAGCCAACCCGCAATCGGACCGCTTTCGCCCCTGCAGGCCGCTCAGGCCAGATCGCTGCTGGCCGCCGGCTGCGGCGTGTCCTGCAGGCGGCCGGGGCCGATCGCCTGCAGGGCTTCGGCCAGATCGACGCGGCCGTCGTAGAGCGCCCGCCCCACGATCACGCCCTCCACCCCGAGGCTGGCCAGGGGCAGCAGGGTCAGCAGGTGCTCCAGCGTGCCGATGCCCCCGGAAGCGATCAGCGGTACGTCGCTGGCTTCGGCCATGGCCCGCAGGAAGTCGAGATTGGGCCCCGCCAGGGTGCCGTCGGTGGCGATGTCGGTGGCGATGATCGCGGCGAGGGGGCTGCGGCTGAACCGGCGCGCCAGCAGCGTGGCATCGGTGCTGCTCGCCTCGATCCAGCCGCGGGTGGCCACCTTGCCGTCGCGGGCGTCGATGCCCACCACGATCCGCCCCGGATGGCGCTCTGCCAGCTGTTCCACCAGCTCGGGCTGCTCGAGCGCCACGGTGCCGAGGATCACGCGATCGAGGCCGCAGGCCAGCAGCTCCTCGGCCCGTTCGGCCGAGCGCACGCCACCGCCCAGCTGCACCGGAATGGCGAGCGCGGCGGTGATCGCCCGCACCGCGGCGTCGTTCACCGGTTTGCCGCTGCGGGCACCGTCGAGGTCGACGACATGGAGCCGCTCGGCACCCTGGGCCTGCCAGCTGAGGGCCTGGGCCACCGGGTCGCCGGAGAAGCGGGTCACCTGGTCGTAGTCGCCCTGGTGCAGGCGCACGCACTGGCCGTCGAGCAGATCGATGGCGGGAATCACCTGCATGGACCGGCGCAGTGGCTGCCAGCCAGGCTGCCAGAGGCGCCACCGCGCGCTGTCAGGGCTGCCGGGCTTTGGCGGAGCATCCTGGAGGATCCGGGCCGCCCCGCCTGTGGCCTTTCTGCTGGAACTGGTGCCGGCCCTGGCCCTCGGACTGCTGCTCGGGCGCCGCTGGCCGTGGCTGGCGGCGCGCCTGGCCGCCCCGCTGGTGACCTGGGGAGTGCCCTTCAGCGTGATGGGACTGCTGCTGCGCAGCGGTCTCGACTGGCGCAGCGGCCAGGTGGCTCTGCTGGCCCTGCTGGCGGTGGCGTGCGGCTTGCTGCTGGTGCGCCGCCGGCTGCCCAGCCCGGTGGAGCAGCTCGGCGCCGTGGTGGGCAACACGGCCTACTTCGGCATCCCCGCGGTGCTGGCGTTGCTGCCGGCGCAGGCGGTGGCTTATGCGATCAGCTACGACCTGGCGGCCACCCTGTTCACCTGGAGCCTCGGGCCGCTGCTGCTCGGGGCCAGCCCCTGCGGCCGCTCGCCGTGCTGCAGGCCCTGATCCGCAGTCCCGCCAGCCGGGGTCTGGCCGGCGCCGCCTGCTGCAGCTCACGCCCTGGCACGCGGCCCTGGCCGGCTGGCTGTGGTGGCCAGCGCGTGGCGTTGTTCTGGCATCGCTGGTGCTGGTGGGCGTGCGGCTGGCCGCGGTGGGGGGCGCGGCCTGCCGCGGCGCCTCTGGCCGGTGCTGCTCTGCAAGCTGCTGCTGTTCCCCCTGGCTCTGCTGGCGGGGGTGGCGCTGCTGGGTCTCTCGCCCCTGGCCCTGCCGCCCCTGGCCCAGGCAGCGCTGGTGCTGCAGGCGGCGGCCCCCACCGCCGTGTCGGTGCTGCTGCTGGCAGAGGCCAGCCCCACGGAGGATCCAGAGGCCGTCGAGGCATCGGCGGCGGCGGCCTGGTGCTGTGGAGCACGCTGCTGGGCCTGCTCAGCGTGCCGCTCTGGGCGCGGCTGCTGGCCCTCGCCGGCCTCAACCCCGGCTCGCCCGGGGCTTGAATGGCGCCCAGTTTCAAGGGCCCGCCGGCGGGCATCGGCATGGACATTCTGGTGATGGGCGGCACCCGTTTCGTGGGCCGTCCGCTGGTGGAGCGCCTTCTCGCCGCCGGCCATGCCCTGACGCTGTTCACCCGCGGCAACCGGCCGGCGCCGGCCGGGGTGGAACACCTGGTGGGTGATCGCGGCACGCCCGAGGGGCTGCAGCAGCTTGACGGCCGTCGTTTCGATGTGATCGTGGATAGCTCCGGTCGCAGCCTCGAGGATTCACGTGAGGTGATCGAGCGCACCGGTGCCCCGGCCCACCGGTTCGTGTACGTGAGTTCGGCCGGCGTCTACGCCGACAGCGAACGGTGGCCCCTCGACGAGGACAGCCCCACCGATCCGGCCAGCCGCCATGCCGGCAAGGCTGAAACGGAGGCCTGGCTGCGCAGCCAGGGCATCCCCTTCACCAGCTTCCGGCCCACCTACATCGTGGGCCCGGGCAACTACAACCCCGTGGAGAGCTGGTTCTTCGACCGGATCGTGCATGGCCGGCCGGTACCCCTGCCGGGGGACGGCAGAACGATCACCCAGCTGGGCCATGTCGACGATCTGGCCGGCGCGATGGCCCGCTGCATCGAGGTGGAGACCGCCGCCAACCGGATCTACAACTGCACCGGCCGCCAGGGTGTCACCTTCCGCGGCCTGGTGCACGCCGCCGCCCGTGCAGCCGGAGTGGATCCCACCAGCGTGGAACTCCGCAGCTTCGATCCCGCCGGCCTCGACAGGAAGGCCCGCAAGGCCTTCCCGCTGCGGCTGGCCCACTTCCTCACCGACATCACCCGGGTGCGGCGCGAGCTGGCCTGGGAGCCCGCCTTCGATCTCGAGGCCACCCTGGCCGACAGCTTCAGCAACGACTACGCCAGGCGGATGCCCACCAGCCCGGATTTCAGCGCTGATGCGGCGTTGATCGGTTGAGCATCAGCGGCGCCGCAGATAGCCCCAGGCGGAGCTGAGAGCCAGCGCCAGCGAGGGCCAGAAGAGCCACCAGCCCAGCCAGCGGGTCCAGGCGGCGCCGCTCCAGGGCCAGAGCAGCAGCAGCAGGCTCGCAAACTGGAGCACGGTCTTGGCCTTGCCGCCGAGCGAGGCAGGACCGCCGCCGCTGGCGCCGCTGCGCCAGCCTGAGATCAGCAGTTCGCGGGCCAGCAGCAGCCAGATCGCCCAGAGCGGCAGCAGGCCGACGGCGCCGAGCCAGAGCAGCGGCGCGACGATCAGCAGCTTGTCGGTGAGCGGGTCGAGCCGGGCGCCCATGGCGTGCCACCACCGGCGCGGCGGGCCAGCACGCCATCGGCCCAGTCGCTGAGACCACCCAGCAGCAGGAGCCACCAGGCCGCGCCGGCCAGGCCGGTCGAGAGAGCCAGGATCAGCGGCAGGCCCAGCAGGGCCCGGCCCAGGGTGAGCGCGTCGGCCAGGTGGCGCAGCCGCCGCGCGGAGGGCTTGGCGCTCACGGCAGGGGGCCCAGCTGAGCATTGAGACCGTAGGGATCGGCATCGGCAGGATCGACGATGCCCAGCTCCCGGCGCCACTGGTTCACCGGTTTGTCCCAGCCCTCCTCCCATCGCACTGCAGCCAGACAGGCGGCCTGGCGGGCGATCGCATGGCCGTGAGCCACCGCGGCGCTGAGCCCGGGGAAGCGTTCGGGCTGGAAGCGGAAGCTGGCCAGCTGGCCGGCTGTAGTGAGCAGCACGTAGCCCGGGAAACCGATCTGGCAGGCGGTGATCGCCAGCACACCGTTCTCACCATCGGGTCCGGTGCCGAAGCCGGTGATCACGTGGTGGATGTCGTGGGTGGTGGCGATCCGCTGGGTGAGCCAGCGGCCGTCGCTGCCGATGTCGCGAGGGCGGAAGAACTCCGGGTGGTAGCCGAGCGCGACGATCAGATCGGCGTAGCGCCGACCGAGGCTGCCGGGCGGCAGCTGTCGCAGGGCGTCGATGTCGGGCTGGAGGGGCGGGTAGCGCTCATCGAGCAGGGTGGCGCCTCCTGGCGCTTGCCTGAAGCGCTGCACGCTGGCGGCCAGCTGGGGGCTGTCGAGAAAGCTGTCGATCAGGTCGGCCACGCTGCTGAGCTCACCGCCGCTGCGCCCGATCGCGGCAAGCAGCCGCAGTTTCTCGGCGGCGCGCAGCAACTCCTGGAAGCGGCCCATCACAACTGGCAACCGGTACCGCCCGATTGTGATCCACTCCGACGCGCGGACTCAGAATGCCTCCAGCCGCCGGTCACCTTCGTGGTGCAACAGCCCGTCTCCACCGTGATGTCTGCCCCGGTGCTCAGCGTGTCGGTGGAGTCGCCGCTCCAGCAGGCGGTGCAGCTGATGAGCGAGCATCACATCAGCGGCCTGCCGGTGGTGGATGGCAGCGGCGCCCTGGTGGGCGAGCTCACCGAGCAGGATCTGATGGTGCGCGAGAGCGGCTTCGACGCCGGCCCCTACGTGCTGCTGCTCGATGCGGTGATCTATCTTCGCAATCCGCTCAACTGGGACAAGGAGGTGCACCAGGTGCTGGGCAGCACCGTGGGCGAGGTGATGCGCACCAAGGTGCACACCTGCAGCGCCGATCTGCCCCTGCCGGCCGCCGCCCGCCAGCTGCATGAGGGCGGCACCCAGCGGCTGTTCGTGCTCGATGACGCCCGCCGGCCGATCGGCGTGCTCACCCGCGGCGATGTGGTGCGCGCCCTGGCCTCGGCCGGCTGAACCGCGGGGCCCCTCAGGCGGCCCTGCCGGTTGAGGCGTGGGGCTCGCTCCAGGCCACCACGGCACCGTCGGCCACCAGCCAGAGCGCTTCACCGGCGGGCCGGGGATGGCCTCCCGTGAGCCGACCGAAGGCCGGCAGGGCCAGCCGCTCGCTGCGACGGCAGTAGCTGAAGCACGGCAGCCGCAGGCGGCTGGACCCACGGCCGACCAGCGCCACCGGGTGCAGGTGGCCGCAGAGGTTGAGCCGATCGGCCTGGCACTCCGGCTGGTGGCTCAGCCACCAGGGGCCCAGGGCCTGGGAGGGCTCCTGGGGCAGCCCTTCGATCCAGCTGCCGCGCTCGTGGTTTCCCCCGATCAGCCGCAGCGGGCAGCCGAGCAGCTCGGGCAGGGCCGCCAGCTTCGCCCGCAGCTCCCCGGTGAGCCCCAGCCGACTGTGGATCAGATCGCCCAGCACGATCACCTGTTGCGGCTGCCGCAGCGCCGCCAGCGTGAGCAGGGCGTTGAGGGTGGCGGCATCGCCGTCGCTGGGAAGGGGGATGCCATGGGCCTGGAAGGTTTCGGCCTTGCCCAGGTGCAGATCGGCCAGCAGCAGGATGCGCCGCTGCGGATCCCACACCCCCCCGGCGCCCAGCAGTTCCAGGATCTCGCCGCGCCAGGGGAAGCGGGCCTCGCGAGCGGCAGTCACCGGCCGGCCATCACCCGCTGGTAGGCCGGTCGCTGCTGGGTGGCGCTGATCGTGGCCTGAACATGGGGATAGGCGCCCAGGTCGATCTGGGGGAAGAACACCGGCAGATAGGCCAGGTAGGCGTGCACGGCGCAGTCGGCGACGCCCCACCGATCGCCGATCAGGGGCGCGCCGCCGGCCAGCAGTCCGTCGAGCACCGACATCAGCCGCGGAAACTCCCGCTCCCGGTTGCTCGGCACGAACAGGGCCGTGGCCAGGGTGGCGTTGGCGAACAGCACCCACTGCTGGGCCAGGGCCCGTTCGGCGGCGTTGCGGCACTCCCCGCCATGCTGCTCGGCCAGGTAGAGCAGGATGGCCCCGCTTTCGAAGAGCTGCAGCCGGCCACCCGGCAGGGCGGGATCCTCCTCCACCAGGGCCGGCACCTTGCCGAAGGGGTTGATGGCGGTGAAGCGATCCTGGCGGTGCTCGCCGGCTTCGAGGTCGATCACCTGCCAGGTGTAGGGGATGCCCTTCTCCTCCAGGTACCAGCGCGGCATCGAGGCGCGGCTGCGCAAGGCTCCGTAGAGGGTGATCGCCATGGCTGGGGGTGTGCTGGGGCAGGGCGCCAGTATCGGGCCCGGCGGCTGCCGGCGGCGGCCACACTGGAGCCACTCCACCGCCGTGCGTCATGTCTGGCCCGTTGGAGACCCCACCCCGCAACCGCAGCCCCAGCCGCAGCCCCAGCCGCAACCCGCCCAGCTGATGCGGCTGGCCCCCATCTGGTGGGCCGGGTGCGTCGCGGGGTGGTGGGCAGCAGCCGCTATGCGCGCAGTCTGCGCGAGGCGATCGGCCGGGCCTCCGCCGATCCCGGCCGGCGGCCGGTGCTGTTCTGCGGCGAGCCGGGGCTGGAGAAGGACAACCTGGCTGCCCTGGTGCACTTCGGTTCCCGGGACCGTCAGCAGCTGATGGTGCGGCTCGACGGTGCCCTGCTGAGGCCCGATGGCGCCGAGCTGTTCGGTCGCGCCGGCAGCGCCGCCGCTGATGCCCTGCTGCCCCTGCTCGGTGCCGGCGCCTGCTGATCGACAAGCTCGATCAGGTGCCCGCCGAGCTGCGCCCCCAGCTGCTGCGTCTCGCCCGCACGGGCGAGTGGCGACCGGTCGATTCGGAGGAGCCCTGGCAGCGGTTCGAGGGGCGCCTCTTCTTCACCGCCGAGCAGGCGATGCCGGCCTTCGATCGCTGCTGCACCCTGATCCGGGGTGCCGCCCCTGCGGGTGCGGCGCCAGGACCTGGGCGAATGGATCCGCTACGGCGTGACGCAGCGCAGCCGCAAGCTCGGCTGGGAGCGGCCGCCGCAGGTGCCGGAGACGGTGGTGAAGCGCCTGCAGAGCTACGACTTCCCCAACAATCTACGGGAACTTGAGACCCTCATCTACCGCGCCCTGCAGCAGGTGCGTCGCCAGGAGCAGCGCAACGACGACCTCAGCCTGCCCGCCGTGCTGCCGGAGGACGTGTTCTGGACCTCGCCGCGGCAGCAGCGCTACCGCTTCGACATCTGGCGCTGGAAGCCAAGGCTGCGCGACTGGATGCGCGCCCCCTGGTTGTGGAACACCCTGTTGTTCGGTCTGGTGAGCTGGCTGTTCGTGCTGGTGAACCTCTGGCTCTGGCTCGGTCCCCAGGATCGGGCCCACAACGGTGCCCTGAACCTCTTCTGGGCCTGGTGGTGGCCGCTGATCCTGCTGGGCTTCCCGCTGGTGGGGCGGCTGTGGTGTTCGTTCTGTCCCTTCATGGTGTGGGGCGAGATCGTGCAGCGGGCGGCGCGGCTGCTCGGCCTGCAGCCGGCCCGCTGGCCGCGCGGCAACAGCGACGACTGGGCCTCGCCGCTGCTGGCGGCGGGCTTCGCCCTGATCCTGCTCTGGGAGGAGGTCTGGGATCTGCAGAACACCGCCTGGCTGAGCAGCTGCCTGCTGCTGGCGATCACGGCCGGGGCGGTGATCGGCTCGCTGCGCTTCGAGAAGCGCTTCTGGTGCCGCTATCTCTGCCCGGTGGGAGGCATGAACGGCCTGTTCGCCAAGCTGGCGATCACCGAGCTGCGGGCTCAGGTGGGCACCTGCAGCGGCAGCTGCAGCACCTATGCCTGCTTCAAGGGTGGGCCTGCCGACGGCGAGGGCCTGGCCACCGGCGGCTGTCCGCTCGGCACCCACCCCGCACACCTGAGCGACAACCGCAACTGCGTGCTCTGCCTCACCTGCGCCCAGGCCTGCCCCCACCGTTCGGTGCAGCTGGCGCTGCGGCCCCCGGCCGCGGATCTGCAGCGGGAGATGGACACCCCAGTGGGCGAGCCGGGGCTGATCCTGGTGCTGGCCGGCGATCTCTGCCTGCATCAGTGGCGGCGGCTGCTGGGCTGGCTGCCGCTGGCCCCGGCCAGCCTCACGCACGGGCCGCTGCTGCCGCGCCTGGCCATCGCCGCTGTGGCGCTGGCTCTCCCCTCGGCCCTGTTTCTGCTCGCCCGCGCGCTCTTTTCGGCACCGCGTCTGCGCCGCAGCCTCTACGGTCTGCTGCCGCTGATCTGGGGGCTGCTGCTGGCCCGCCATCTGCCGATCGGCATGGCCGAGGCCGGAGCGCTCCTGCCGGTGAGCCTCGCTCCCCTGGCCGCCGGGCGGGGATGGGGCCTGGCTGGCGGCCTTGCCCGCCTGGCGGGCCGATGCCCATGTGATCGCGTTCTGTCAGAGCGCGGCCGTGCTGGTGGGCTGCTGTGCCTCGGTGGTGGTGCTGCGGCGACTGCTGGCCAACAGTCGCCAGGCCTGGCTGGGAGCTCCGCCCTGGCGCTTGCCCTCGCCGCCGGCGGCCGCTGGCTGGTGGCGCTCCCCTGAGTCGCCAGGCGCCGGGACGGCCCGCTCGGGCCTCCTACTGGCGGCGGCAGAGGAGCTGGATGTCGCTCCAGCGGTAGAGGCTGGTGGTGTCGTCCGGGCGGGCCTCCGCGAACTGACGCTCCTTGGTGAGCAGGTTGTCGCGGCCGATGCGGTTGGCGATCGCCACCTTCTCGCGGCCGTGGCTCCGACTCCACTCCAGGCAGTCGTGGCGGAGGTCGCCGGCGCGCGAGGGGGCCCGCAGGGCAGCAGCGGCAGCAGCAGGAGCGCCAGGGCCAGCAGGTTCTGGCGGCGCCCCTGCCAGATACCGGAANGGATCCGCGACACATGCCGCACCTGTCGCGACCGNCCCACGTAGACCCACACCGTGCGGCCATCGCTGANGGGCCGGAGCTGGCGCTCGTAGAGCCGGGGCACCCCCTCGAAGCGATCGAGCCGGGCCAGCTGCGCGGTGCTCACCAGGTAGAGCTCGCCCTGCAGCCAGACCTGGGGATCGTCGCTGGCCACGGCCATCGGGAACGGACCCAGGTCGTAGAGGGCCAGACCCGCCAGCCGGGCCTCCCCGCACCAGCGGCTGCCGCTCAGCCAGTGGTGGCCGGACTGGCCGCGCTTGAGGCTCCCATAGACGAACACCAGAGCGGCAGAATCGCTCTCGCCCCGCGGATCCGTCATGACGATTGCCCTCCTGATTGCCCTGGCCGGTTCACTGGCGCTGATGGCCGTGATCGTGCGCCGTCTGGAGCAGTCATCCTGAGCCGCTGGCCGCACCGCCGTTTTTAGCGGGCTTCGGCGGCTTCGGCTTCCCGCTTCAGCCGCTCGAGCCGCTCCAGGACACTTTCGTTGCTGAAGCGGTTGTTGAGCCGTTCCGCCAGCAGCGGAAAGGCGAATGGCCCCGGCCTGGGGGGTCGTTCGATCAGCCATGAGCAGCCCTGCAGACGTTTGAGCACCGCGGCAAGCCGGGGCAGCTCCAGCTGCTCGGCCAGCACCTCCCGCCGGGCCTGCTCCAGCAGCCGGTTGCCGGGCTCGTGCTTCTGGAACACATCGAACAGCAGCGAGGCGCTGATCTGCAGCTGGCCGCCGCTGCGGCCCTGGCCGGGTAGGCCCGTGACCACCAGGCCGGCGATCTGGGCGATCGCGCGGAAGCGGCGGCGGCAGAGCTCCGAGAGATTGAGCGCCTGCTCGAGGTCGCCGTCGAGATCCTCCACGTCGAGCAGCGCGTCGCCGTGGAGCTCCAGCAGCTCCTCGAACGGATAGCCCCTGGGCGCCAGCAGCTCGAAGCCGTAGTCGTTCACCGACACGGTGATCGTGCTGGGGCGGTGCCGCGCCAGGCGCCAGGCCCACAGAAAGCCAAGCCCCTCGTGCACGAAGCGCCCTTCGAAGGGGTAGGCGTAGAGGTGACTCCCCTCCCGGGTGCGGCAGACCTCCAGCAGCATCTGATCGGCCCTGGGGATCGCCGAGAGCTCGGCCTGGCGGCGCAGCAACGGTTCGAGGGCCTGCAGTTCCGGGCTGTCGAGCCAGCCGCCGCCGTCCGACTCCGATCCGTCTGCCAGGGCCCGGGCACAGCGGTCCACCTCCTGGCGCAGCTGGGCGCTCAGCAGATCGGAGAGGGCCATCTGTCCCCCCGCCCAGGCCGGCACCGTGGTGCTCCTGCGCGTGGTCGCCTTCACCTGGGCGGTCATCTCCCGCAGCCGCACGAACTCCAGCTGCCGCCCGGCGAAAAAGAACACGTCTCCCGGTCTGAGTCGGCCGATGAACGCCTCCTCCACATGGCCGAGCACGGCGCCACGCACGAACCGCACCGTGACGGAGCGATCGGCGGTGATCGTGCCGATGTTGAGGCGGTGCAGGCGGGCGATCGCCGGCTCGCGCACCACGAAACGCTCGCCGTCGCGCTCCAGCTTGCGGTAGCGCGGATAGGCCCCGAGGCACTCGCCCCCCTCCTCCAGGAAGCGCAGGCACCAGCGCCAGTCGCTGTCGCTCAGATTGCGGAAGCTCCAGGCCGTGCGCACCGCCGCCAGCTCCTGCGCCGGCATCAGGCCGGGTCCGCAGGCCAGGCTGGTGAGGTGCTGCAGCAGCACGTCCAGCGGCAGCCGTGGCGGCCGCCGGGTCTCGATCAGACCTTCCGCCAGGCCCCGGCGCATGGCGCTCACCTCCAGCAGCTCCAGGGCATGGGTGGGCATGAACAGCACCTGGGAGGTACCGCCGGGGGCATGGGCGCTGCGGCCGGCGCGCTGCAGCAGCCGCGCCAGGTTCTTGGCCGAGCCGATCTGCACCACGCGCTCCACCGGCTGGAAGTCGACCCCCAGATCGAGGGAGCTGGTGGCCACCACCCAGCGCAGCTCACCGCTCTTCACCCGGCCCTCGATCGCCTCCCGCTCGGCCCGGTCGATGGCGCTGTGGTGCAGCGCCAGGGAGCCCTCCATCTCCGGACAGGCGAAGCGCAGGCACTGGTGCCAGCGTTCGGCCTGGTTGCGGGTGTTGGTGAACAGCAGGGTGCTCACAGCCGGATCGAGGCCGGCCACCAGCTCCTCGTACATGCGCAGGCCCAGGTGCCCGGCCCAGGGGAAGCCGTCGATCGACTCCGGCAGCAGGCTCCGGATCGCGGTGGCCCGTGGGATCGACGCGGTGATCAGCCGCGGCCTGCCCACCATCCCCACGGCGGCCCGCGCCGCCTCATCGAGGTTGCCGATCGTGGCGCTGACCGCCCAGGTGCGCAGGCCCGGTCGCAGCCGCCGCAGCCAGCTGAGGCACAGCTCGGCCTGCACGCCGCGCTTGCTGCCCATCAGCTCGTGCCACTCGTCCAGCACCACCGCCTGCAGGGCTCCGAACAGCTCCGGTGCCCGGGCATTGGCCAGCAGCAGGCTGAGCGATTCCGGTGTGGTGATCAGGATCTGGGGCGGCGTGCGCAGCTGCCTGGCGCGCTCATGGCTGGAGGTGTCGCCGTTGCGGATGGCGAGCCGCAGGGGCCAGCCCATCGCCGTGATCGGCGCCTGGATGGCCAGGGCCAGGTCGCGGCTGAGGGCCCGCAGCGGCGTGAGGTAGAGGAGCCGCAGGCCGGCAGGCGGCGTGGCCGCCTTCCCGTGGGCCTCATCCCAGCCGCTTCCGCCAGCAGCTCGGCGATCGGGCCCATCACGGCGGCGTAGGTCTTGCCGGATCCGGTGGGCACCTGCACCAGCCCGCTCTCGCCCGCCAGGTAGGCGAGCCAGGCCTGGCGCTGGAACGGCAGCGGCGTCCATCCCTGACGCGCGAACCAGGCTTCGATCGGCGCCAGGCTGGTGCTCATGGCTGCGGCTCCAGCAGCGCCAGGGCCGCCTCCAGGGTGTCGGCCTCCGGGGCGGGCTTGTCGCGGCGCCAGCGGCGGATGCGCGGGAAGCGCACCGCGATGCCGCTCTTGTGGCGTGTGGAGCGCTGCAGACCCTCGAAGGCCAGTTCGAACACCTGCAGCGGTTGCACGGCCCGCACCGGCCCGAAGCGCTCGGTGGTGTGGCTGCGGATCCATCGATCCAGCGCCGTGATCTCGCTGTCGTCCAGGCCGGAATAGGCCTTGGCGAAGCTCACCAGGTCGCTGCCGCTCCAGAGCCCGAAGGTGTAGTCGGTGTAGAGGTTGGCGCGGCGGCCGCTGCCGGCCTGGGCGTAGAGCAGCACGGCATCGAGCGTGTAGGGGTCGCGCTTGTGCTTCCACCAGTGGCCGCGCCGGCGGCCGGCCAGGTAGGGCGACCCAAGGGCCTTGAGCATCAGCCCCTCGGCGGCGGCACCGGCCGCCATCCGGCGCAGCGGCTCTAGCTGCTGCCAGGAGTCGAGGGGCAGACGGGGGGAGAGGCGCAGGAGCCCGGCTGCGGGAGATGCGGGCGCCGCCGCGAGGCCGTGGAGCAGGTGCTCCAGGGCGGCGCGGCGCTGCTGCAGGGGCCGCGGCCGCCAGTCGTCGCCACCCAGCTCGAGCAGGTCGTAGGCCACGAACGCCGCCGGGCACTCGCTCAGCAGCCGGCGGCCCGGAGCCTGCGGCCGAGCCGCCGCTGCAGCTCGCTGAAGGGGGCCGGCCGAGGTGCCTGCGGCGGCCACACCAGCAGCTCGCCGTCGAGCACCGTGCCCTCCGGCAGAGCGGCGCTGGCGGCGATCAGCTCCGGGAAGCCGGCGTTGATCAGCTCCTCCCCGCGGCTCCAGAGAAAGCCCTCACCGCTGCGGCGGATCAGCTGTCCGCGGATGCCGTCGAACTTCCACTCCACCAGCCACTCGCCGGCTCCCCCGGGCAGTTCTCCCTGCAGTGGTGATGCCAGGAAGAAGGGATAGGGCCTGCTCGGCACGGTCTCGGCCGGATCGGCCGGCCCCAGCAGCGCCCGGAAGGCCTCGGCACTGGGTGTGAAGCCGCCCATCAGGCGGTGCTGCAGCACCGTCTCCTCCAGGCCGCTGATCCGGGCCAGGGCACGCAGCACCAGCCCCTGGGCCACGCCCACCCGCAGCCCGCCGGTGAGCAGCTTGTTGGCCACCAGCAGTTCGCCGGGCTCCAGGCCGCGCCACAGGCCTCGCACCGCCTCCGCCTGCCGGTCGGCATCGAGGCCGGCGGCCGCCGGCAGCAGCTCCTCCATCCACTGGTGCAGCGGACGCTGCGCCGCTGAATCGCCTGGCGGAGGGAGCTGGTCGGAGGCCACCTGAGCCCAGAGCAGGGCGATGGTCTCGGCCGAATCGCCCACCTGGGCGTAGCACTCGTCGAACAGCCAGTCGGGCAGGGAGGAGCCCTCCAGGCAGATCTGCCGCAGCCGCCGGCCGGTGATCAGGCGCCGTCCCTGCTTGCCCAGCAGCACCTGCAGGGCCCAGGCGGCATCGGCGGGTTCAGCGCCGCGGAAGTAGGTCGCCAGGGCCTCCACCCGCGCCGCGGTGCCGGGGCTGGCGTCGAGCTCGTGGTAGAGCGCGGCGAAGCGTCGCATCACACGACAAAGCCCCGGAGTTGCCTCCGGGGCGGAGCTTCAGACGACCGTAGCGGTGCTTCAGGACTGCTTGGGAACGAACAGCTGCGAGAGCACGACAAGGATCCCGGCACCGGCCAGGGCGGGAAGGATCACGGGCAACCCCTTGGGAGCCACGGCCGACGCGAAGACCAGGACGTTCATGACCGATACGGTTCATCAGGAACCGCATCTGATTAGCACTGTTGCCGCATGGCCGGGTGGTGGTGCAACGGTTCGACAAGCTCAGGCCGCGCCCGCCCCGGCGCTGGCCGGAGCCTCGTCGCCATGGCCCCGCTCGGCCGCGAAGTCGCCCTCCAGCGGCTCGGCGCCGATCCCTTCCACCTCGCGCAGATAGCGGGCCAGGCCGTGGCTGTTGCCATGGGTCACATAGACCTGCCGGGCGCGGCTCTGCCGCACCGTGCGGATCAGGCCCGGCCAGTCGGCGTGATCGCTGAGCACGAAGCCGCGCTCGTAGCCGCGGCGGCGGCGGGCGCCGCGCACGGCCATCCAGCCGCTCACGAAGGCCGTCTGGGGCTGCTGGAAGCGCTTCATCCACACCGACCGGTGCGCCGCCGGCGGGGCGATCACCAGCCGCCCGGCCAGGGACGCGCCGCGCCCCACGGCACTCACGGGGCGTGTGGGCGGCATCGTCACCCCCGCCTCGCGATAGGCCGGCATCAGCGCCTCCACCGCACCGTGCAGCAGGATCTCCTCGCTCACGCCGATGGCGGCCAGTTCGGCCAGCAGGCGCTGCGCCTTGCCGAACGCGTAGGCGAACAGGATCGAGGGCCGCTCCGGCGCCTCGCGCCACCACCGTGCGATCTGCCGGGCCACCGCCGCACCGCTGCTCCAGCGGTAGATCGGCAGGCCGAAGGTGGCCTCGGTGATGAACACATCGGCGCTCACCGGCTCGAACGGTGCGCAGCTGGGGTCGGCGCAGCGCTTGTAGTCGCCGCTCACCAGCCAGCTCTCGCCGCCGGCCTCCAGCCGGATCTGGGAGCTGCCGAGCACGTGCCCGGCGCTGTGGAATGACACCCGGGCCCCGCCGATCCGGTGCAGGTCGCCGTAGTCGACCGGGATCAGGTTGATCGAAGCGCCGAGGCGCCGGCGCAGGATCGCCTCACCGGCGCCCACCGCCCAGTACTCGCCGCAGCCAGGCCGGGCGTGGTCGGCGTGGGCGTGGCTGATCAGGGCCCGGGGAACCGGTCGCCAGGGGTCGATCCAGGCCGCCGCCGCCGGGCAGTAGAGCCCCTGGGGTGTGAGCTGGAGCAGGGCGCCGGCTGGCAGGGGCATCGGGCGGGCAGCGGCGGCGCCATCCTGGCGGGAGTGCGCCAGTTCCCGGGTCGCTCTGATTGGATCGCCACCTGCCTCGGGCCAGGAGCCTGTTCGCCTGGAACGTGCTGCTCATCACCGCACGCCGCAGGCGAGCCTCTGAGCAACGCGGCTGCCGCGGCTACGGTCCCTGCCATCTGCGTCGGGCTGCCGTGACCATCCCCCGAACCCTTCGACACCTGGCGGCCGGCACTCTGGCGGTGGCGTTGATCAGCTCGGGCGTCGCGGCGCAGCCGCGGGTCGCCTTGGACAGCTTGGGTCTCGGCTTGGCAGGATCCGGCTCCTATTTTTCCCGCAACGAGTACCTGGCTGTCACCTTCACGACCGGGCCTTCGGCGGTTCAGATCGACAAGATGGTTCTGAGCCTCGCGGATGCAACCACCAACCCGCTGGCGTTCAACCTCGATCTCTATAGCTTTGACGGCAACGAGCCTGTCGGTCCCGTGCTCGCCTTCGCAGACCTCTCGGTCAGAGGTGTCACTGGTTCATACAAGCATTTTGCCTTCAACAAGGCAGCTCTTGGCGCTCTCGGCACCTACAAGCTTCAACCAAACAAGGCCTATGCCCTGGTCCTGTCCACCGACGGTGGCACCGGAACATTAGAAGACAATATGACAGCTGGTAATGCTTACAAGNTCTACGAANGCTTCAGTCCAGCGGGAGCTGGCTTTTACCTGAGAAATCTGAAGGGCGAAGATCGATGGAACTCGTGGGTGAATACCCCCTTGCTGAGGGTTTCTATCACCCCAGCAGCCCAGGCCGGCCCTTGAAGNCCTGCCGTGCGGTGGAGCTTTGGTGCGGGGATGTGGGGCGTGGATTCGGGCATCAGGCTCTTAGCGGCAGGCCTTGAGGTAGGCCGGGTCCAGGGGGGGTGTGGCTTCCTCCAGCACCTCCTGCAGCGAACTCAGGCTCACTCCCCTGCGGAAATGGTCGCAGCCTTCGGCGCTGCGGCCCTGAAGAAAAATGATTTCTCCGTAATAGATCTGGCTGAACGCTGCTTGGGGGTCCAACGCGAGGGCGCGGCTGGCGTCAGCCAGCGCCCCCGGACGATCTCCGGTCCAGTTTCTGAGACGGCCCCGGTTCAGGTAGGCGGAGACATCCTTGGGATCGAGCTCGATCGCTTTGTTGTAGTCGGTGATCGCGGCAGCGTAGTTCCGGGGGTCGTTGGCCTTCACGCTGGCCCGATTGAAATAGGCATAGGCGTGCCTGGGGTTCAGCTCAATGGCCTTGTCGTAATCGGCGATGGCTCCAAGCAAGTCCTTGGCAGCGTCCTTTGCATTGCCTCGGGCATAGTAGATATCGGCATCCTTGGGATCGAGCTCGATCGCCTTGCTGTAGTCGGCGACGGCCCCCTGGAAGTCGTTCAGTTCAACTTTGATGCCGCCTCGGTTGTAATAGGTCGCAGGTTCTGCTGGATCGAGTTCGATCGCTTTGTCGTAGTCGGCAAGCGCGCCCCTGTCGTCATTGAGTTCGTCCCTGGCAAGGGCACGATGAAAGTAGCCCAGGCTGTTCGACGGCTCCAGTTCGATCACCTGATCGAAGTCGGCGATCGCTGCCTGGTAGTCCTGAAGGGCAGCCTTCGCTTCGCCGCGCCTTCTCAGAACCTGGGCCTTGTATTCAGGCTCGTTGCCAGCGCCCTGGTGAAGTCGTCGATGGCACCTTTGTAGTCTTTCAGACCGATCCTGGCATTGCCCATCTCGTGATAGGGCACCACATCGGGATTGAGAGCACTCGCTTTGTTGAAATCCGCGAGTGCGCCGCGGTAATCCTGCAGGCCTTCCGACTTCACATACCCCTGGATGATGAAGCCCCGGGAATTCCCTGGATCGAGGCGCAGACCCTCCCGGCAGTCGGCGATCCCCTTGTCTGCATCCCCTACGCCCACACGGGCCCAGCAACGATCGAGCCAGGCGTCCACCAGCGTTGGATCACGGCGGATCGCCTCGCTGCAGTCGGCCACCGCCGCCTTCCAGTCCTGGGCCCCGTTGTGCTGGGAGCAGCGCTCGGCATACCCCGCCGCATCGACGGGTTCCGCCAGGACTCTTGGGGTGGCGAGGATCAGGCTCCCCAGCGGCAGACAGTTCAGCAGGAGCGCTGCTCTGAGCAATGCGTCCCGCACTGCACGGAAGACCAGGGGCTGGCGCGGCGGTGTCGGCATCGGGGTCTATGGAGACGCGAAGGACGGAAGCCGGAATCCGGGCAAGAATTTCCTACTCCCTCCCCGTTCAGGCGAGCCAACCCCATGGCGACAGGAACCGGCGCCGGCCTTCTGCGGAACCCGTGCGCCACCCACATCCGTGTGCCGTGTCGACGCAGGCCTGGCGGTGCGGGAGCGCGGCGGCGTCACGCCGGCTTCGCTCTCAGCCTGCTGGTGCCGGTCCTGATGATCGCCCCGGCCCCGGTAGCTGCCAGGCCAGTAAACGTGGACTTCAACTTCACGCCCTATCTCCCCCCCGCCAGGGACGCCGACAAGGTCACCACCCTGGAGGGGGTGGTGGAACTGGAGCTGAACGGGGTGCCGATGCTGGAGCTGCCGCTGGAGTCCAAGTCCGCCCTGCTGATGGACAGCAGTGCGGAGGGGATCGAGGTGTTTCCCGCCCTCTGGCTCAACGCCCTGGAGCTGCAGCCGCTGCTCCGCCGCGGCGACAACCTGCTGCGGCTGCAGTTCACGCCCAGGGACGGGGCGGTGTCCTATCGCAGCCAGTTCCGCTGGACGGTGATCGAGGACCAGACCACCACCAGCACCACGGCCAGGGGTTCCCTGCTCACCACCAATCACGGAGCCGGAGGCCGTGAGGACCGGGAGGCCCGCGGGCCGGTGACGGTGCAGCAGGCGTTTCAGGCGCCCTTTGCCAAGGTGGAACCCTGGCACGCTGCGCCGGCCGTCACCACGCTCACGCCGGCGGACCGTGCCGCGATCCAGGAGCTGATCCGCCGGCGGGCGGCGCTGTTCTCCCCCGACTTCGAGGCCGCCTATCGCTTCCTCGCCGGCCTTCCCAAGGATCGGGGGATCAGCCTCGACATTTCGGAGATCCGTCGCCTGAGGTGCCTGGAGGCCGGCTATGCCACTGGGATCCGGGTGGCCGCCCCCGCCGAAGCGGATCTGAATCTGGCCACCACCAACAGCCCGGTGGTGGTGGCCCGTGGGGAGGGCGAGTTCCTGATGAGCTTCCCCAATGAGCCAGGCATGGCCGAGCGCTATGAGGCGCTGCCGAATGACAAGGGATTCTGTTTTGCGGTCAGCTTCAACATGCTCTTCCCCAAGCGGCTGCTGCTGGTGAAGGGCGTGGATGGGCAGTGGCAGATCCTGCGGTGAGCCGCCTTGGCCCCCTGCCTGAGGTGCTGCTCCCGGCCTGCTCGCAGCGCTCTTCCGCAGATCGCCATTCATCGCCAGGACGGTAGCGAGACCCCCCCTGGGATCTGCTGCAGGGCCCGCGATCACGCCGGTTTGTTGTGCAACCGAACCCTCTGCGGATGTCCTGTGGAGGGCCTCACTCACTGGCCCTCCGATTATGCCGAACAGCGTCTACTGCTCGTTTCGAAGACCTGTCAGACCGCACCGATGCAATGGTGCCTCACGGTGAGGGATTGGCTGGATCGGAAGCTAGGGCCTGGCGGAGCTTGTCCATCAACGGCAGCCGCTGTTCCGGATCCCCAACCAGTTGCAGAACCCCGGTCTCGGGCCACCAGTTGAGCTTCAGGTTGCTGACGCCGTCGTCGATCACGGCGACCTCGAAGGCCCCCTTGTGCTCCCAATGGCATCGAACTCCCAGAGTTTCGAGAATGCTCTGCAATTCAGAAAGGCTGCCATTGAAATTCATCTGACTTGCATCAATGATGCATCATTCTAACCTGATTCCTGAACCGTTTTTCACTCCCAGATTCGGTTCGCTGATCCGCCTCAGGCCAGCCCCCGCTGCTGTGGCTTTCGCTCAGCGGCTCATCGCCAGCATGCGCTCGATCGGCGCCAGGGCCTTGAGGCGCACCTCCTCCTCCATGACGATCTCCGGAGCCATGCGATCGAGGCACTGCCACAGCTTCTCCAGCGTGTTGAGGCGCATGTAGGGGCAGGCGTTGCAGCTGCAGCCGTCGGCACCGGGCACTTCGAAGAACTGCTTGTGGGGGACCTTGAGGCGCATCTGGTGCAGGATCCCGGGCTCGGTGAGCACGATGAAGCTTGCGGCGTCGCTCTCCTCGGCGCGGTGGAGCAGCTTGCTGGTGGAGCCGATGAAGTCGGCCAGATCGAGCAGATGCTGCTGGCACTCCGGGTGGGCGAGCACCTCNGCTTCGGGGTGCTCGAGCTTGAGCTGCAGCAGCGCCTGCTCGCTGAAGGCTACATGCACCTGGCAGCTGCCGGGCCAGAGGGTCAGCGTGCGGCCGCTCTGGGCCTGCACCCAGCGGCCGAGGTTTTCGTCGGGGCCGAACAGGATCGGCCGGTCGGCGGGCAGCTGTTTCACCAGATCCACGGCGTTGCTGCTGGTGCAGATCAGGTCGCTCTGGGCCTTCACCGCTGCCGAGCAGTTGATATAGCTCACGGCGAAGTGCTCGGGGTGTTCGGCGCGGAAGGCGGCGAAGGCGTCGGCCGGGCAGGCGTCGGCGAGGGAGCAGCCGGCAGCCAGGTCCGGCAGCAGCACCGTCTTGGTGGGATTGAGGATCTTGGCCGTTTCGGCCATGAAGTGCACGCCGCAGAACACGATCACGTCGGCGTCGGTGCTGGCGGCTTTGCGGGCCAGCTCCAGGGAATCGCCGATGAAGTCGGCCACGTCCTGGATGGCGTCGTCCTGGTAGTAGTGCGCCAGGATCACGGCGTTGCGCTCACGGGCGAGGGCCCGGATGGCGCCGGGTAGTTCCCCGGGAGGCGGGATCGGGTGTGCAGCGCTACGGCTTGCCGTGCTCTGGGAGGCTGCGAAGACCAACGCGGTCCCACGCTTGGTGCAGGATGACGCCAGCCTAGGCATCCGTTTGCGCCTTTCCGACGGGTCGCACCTGCGCCTGGCCATCGCCGGCGATCTCCACGGCCAGTGGGACGGACTCGATCAGGACCTGCTGCAGATCCTCGAGCCCGATGCCCTGCTGGTGGTGGGCGACCTGAGCGACGGCCAGACGCGCATNCCCCGCTGTCTGGCGGCCCTGGATCTTCCCGTTGCCTGCGTGCTCGGCAACCACGACAGCGGCCGTGACGGCTCTGGGCGCACCCTGCTCCGCCAGCTCGATCTTCTCNGCGAGCGCCACTGCGGCTNGGGGCTGCGCCAGCTCGTTNCCCCGGGGCTGGCGGTGGTNGGGGNCCGGCCGGGCNACCGCGGGAGGTGGCNTTCACCTCTCCAAGGCGGTGCAGGCGGTGTTCGGCCCGGTCACGCTGGAAGAGTCGACGCGCCGGATCGAGGCCGCCGCTGCCGCCGCCGATCCGCAGCTGCCGCTGGTGCTGCTGGCCCACTGCGGCCCGGCGGGGCTGGGCAGCGAGGCCGCCGATCCCTGCGGTCGCGACTGGAAGCGTCCCGCCCGCGACTGGGGGGATCTGGATCTGGCCCAGGCGATCACCACGATCCGGCGCCGTCGGCCGTTGCCCCTGGTGGTGTTCGGTCACATGCATCACCAACTGCGGCGTGGCCAGGGTGCCCGCCGCAGCTTCCAGCGGGACACCGCCGGCACCGCCTACCTCAACACCGCCTGCGTTCCCCGCCACGGCTGTGACGGCGACGGCCGCGAGTTGCGCCATTTCAGCTGGGTGGAGCTGCAGGGCGGTGCGCTGCAGCATGCCAGCCATCGCTGGTACGGCCGCGATGGGCGCCTGCTCTACCAGGAGCGGCTCTTCCAGGCGCCGGTGCCGGTGGCGCCATGCTGATCGTGGCCTGCGTGAGCGCCCATGGCTTCGGCCATGGCTCCCGCACCGCGTCCGTGCTGGCGGCCCTGCATCGGCTCCGCCCAGACTGGCAGCTGGTGGTCTCCAGCGCCCTGCCCGATGGCTTTCTCGACCTGGCGCTGGCCGGGGTGCCCCACACCCGCCGCCGCTGCCGCTGGGACGTGGGGGTGATCCAGGCCGATGCCCTCGGCGTGGATGCCGCCGCCACCCTGGCGGCCCTGCAGGAGCTGGAGGGTCTGCTGCCGGCTCAGCTGGAGCGCGAGGCCGCCTGGCTGAAGCGCCAGGCCGGGCCGCTTGTGCTGCTCGGCGACGTGCCGCCCGCCGCGGCGCTGCTGGCCCGCTCTCTCGGGGCGCCGCTGATTTGGCTGGCCAGCTTCGGCTGGGATGCCATCTACGGCCCGATGGGCGAGGCCTTCAGCGGCTGGACCGCGCGCTGCCGGAGCCTCTACCGGCAGGGGGATCTGCTGCTGCACTGCCCCCTGGCGATGCCGATGCCCTGGGATCTGCCGGAGGTCCGGCTCGGCCTCACCGCGTCTGCCCCGCGCCTGCCT
>NZ_LFEK01000015.1 GCF_001039265.1 Synechococcus sp. GFB01
CCCGGTCCTGGCCGGACCGCGCCTCGCCCAGATCGAGATCGTGCCGGCGCCGGATGCCGGCAGAGCCCAGCCGGCCGCCCCGGCAGCCGCCGCCCAGGATCCCGCTTACCAGGAGGACGCCTACATCCTCGGCACGGGCGACGGCCTGCTGCTGCGCTTCCTGGCGGTGCCTGATCTCTCCGGGCCGATCGAGATCCTCAACGACGGCACGGCCTCCCTGCCGCTGCTCGGGATCGTGCGGCTCGGCGGGCTCACCCTCTCCCAGGCCAGTCAGTGGCTGGAGACGCTCTACCGCAAGCAGCTGCAGCGCCCCAACCTGCAGTTGCGGGTGGTGCAGCCGCGGCCGCTCCGGGTGGCGCTGGTGGGGGAGGTGGAGCGGCCTGGGATCTACACCCTCACCACCACGGAGGCTTCGAAGACCGAGGCCGCCGTGTCGATCAGCGGCGCCCCCACCCTGGTGGACGCCATCCAGAAGGCCGGCGGGCTCACCGCGATGGCCAACCTGGGCGACGTGTGGCTGCAGCGGCGCATGCCGGGCCCGGAGCAGCGCTACAAGCGCGCCCGGGTCGATCTGCTGGCGCTGGTGCGGGAGGGCGACATGGTGCAGAACCCGCTGCTCTTCGACGGCGATGTGATCCGCATCGAGCGCGTGAGCGAGGAATCGGCCGCCCAGGCGGCCGAGATGGCCTCGAGCACGCTCTCGCCCACCGAGATCACGGTGAACGTGGTGGGCGAGGTGAAGGCGCCCGGCCGCCTTCAGGTGCCGGCCAACACCCCGCTGATGCAGGCGATCCTGGCCGCCGGGGGCCCCGAGAACTGGCGGGCCAGGACCTCCAAGGTGGAGGTGGTGCGCATCAACCGCAACGGCAGCGCCCAGCGGCGCACCTACGTGTACGACCCCAGCCAGGACGTGTCGATGGCGAAGAACCCGCCCCTGGTGGCGGGCGACACGGTGATCGTGAATCGCAGCCGCTACGCGGTGGCCTCCGACGCGATCGGCGCCGTCGGTGAGCCCCTCACCGGTCTGGTCAACGCCCTCACCCTGTTCCGCCTGCTCGACAACGACCTCTGATGCCACGGTTCTGATGCTGCGGTTCCCGCGAGCCGCCGCCTCGCCGCTGCTTGAATGCAGGCCCGGCCGGCCTGCGGCGCCATCACCCATCCCGCCCCTCCCATGACCCGCAAGAGCGCCCTGATCACCGGCATCACCGGGCAGGACGGCAGCTACCTGGCCGAGCTGCTGCTCGAGAAGGGCTACGTGGTACACGGCATCAAGCGGCGGGCCAGCAGCTTCAACACCACCCGGATCGACCACCTCTACCAGGATCCGCATGATGCCGATCCGCGGCTGGTGCTGCACTACGGCGATCTCACCGACAGCACCAACCTGATCCGGATCATTCAGCAGGTGCAGCCTGACGAGATCTACAACCTCGGCGCCCAGAGCCATGTGGCAGTGAGCTTCGANGCGCCCGAATACACGGCCAACAGCGATGCCCTGGGCACGCTGCGGATTCTCGAGGCGGTGCGGATGCTGGGGCTGGTGGAGCGCACCCGCATCTACCAGGCGAGCACCAGCGAGCTCTACGGGATGGTGCAGGAGATTCCTCAGACCGAGCGCACCCCCTTCTATCCGCGCAGCCCCTACGGCGTGGCCAAGCTCTACGCCTACTGGATCACGGTGAACTACCGCGAGGCCTATGGGATGTACGCCTGCAACGGCATCCTCTTCAACCACGAATCGCCGCGCCGGGGCGAAACGTTCGTGACCCGCAAGATCACCCGCGGCCTGGCCCGGATCGACGCCGGCCTCGACGACTGCCTGTTCATGGGCAATCTCGATTCGCTGCGCGACTGGGGTCACGCCCGCGACTACGTGGAGATGCAGTGGCGGATGCTGCAGCAGCAGCGGCCGGAGGATTTCGTGATCGCCACCGGCCGGCAGGAGAGTGTGCGGCGCTTCATCGAGCTGGCGGCCGCCGAACTCGGCTGGGGCGAGCTGGAGTGGCAGGGCGAGGGTGTGCACGAGGTGGGCCTGCGCCACACCGGCGAGGTGGTGGTGCGGATCGATCCGCGCTATTTCCGCCCCGCCGAGGTGGACACGCTGCTGGGCGATCCGACCAGGGCGCATGAGAAGCTGGGCTGGACCCCCACCACCACCCTCGAGGGGCTGGTGGCCGAGATGGTGGCGGCGGATCGGGAGGAGGNCCGCAAGGAGGCGCTGCTGCGTCTCAAGGGCTTCAAGGTGGTGGGCAGCCGTGAGTGAGGCCCTGATCACCCCGGCTGAACGCATCTATGTGGCGGGCCACCGGGGCATGGCGGGCGCGGCGGTCTGCCGGGCGCTGCGCCGTGCCGGCTATGGCGACGCGGCGGCGGCCCAGGCGGCCGGCGGCGCCCTGCTCACGGCCGGCAGCGATGCGCTCGATCTGCGCGACGGCGCGGCCGTGGAGCACTGGTTTGCCGATCAGCGGCCCACGGTGGTGGTGCTGGCGGCCGCGAAGGTGGGCGGCATCCACGCCAATGCCGCCTACCCGGCCGATTTCCTGCTCGACAACCTCAAGATCGAGACCCATGTGATCGAGAGCGCCTGGCGGCACGGGGCGAGGCGGCTGCTGTTCCTGGGCAGCAGCTGCATCTATCCGAAGTTCGCGGCCCAGCCGATCCGGGAGGAGGCGCTGCTGAGCGGCGCTCTCGAGCCCACCAATGCGTGGTATGCGATCGCCAAGATCGCCGGCATCAAGCTGGCCGAGGCGCTGCGGCTGCAGCACGGCTTCGATGCGATCAGCCTGATGCCCACCAACCTCTACGGGCCGGGCGATAACTATCACCCCGAACACAGCCACGTGCTGCCGGCGCTGATCCGCCGCTTCCACGAGGCGGCCGAGCGCCCCGAACGCGGCCGGGGCACGAGCGTGACCTGCTGGGGCAGCGGCACGCCGCTGCGCGAGTTCCTGCATGTCGATGACCTCGGCGAGGCCTGCGTGTTCGCCCTCGAGCACTGGGATCCGGATGCTCCCGGCGCCCCGCGGGCCGAGGGGCCCGGCGGCGAGGATCTCGGCCCGCTGCGCTTCCTCAACGTGGGCACGGGGGTGGATCTGAGCATCCGCGAGCTGGCGGAGGCGGTGGCGGCGGCCACGGGCTTCGCCGGCACGATCGCCTGGGACACCACCCAGCCGGACGGCACCCCGAAGAAGCAGCTCGACGTGAGCCGTCTGGCGGCGCTGGGCTGGCGGGCCCGGATCCCGTTGGCGCAGGGGCTGGAGGCCACCGTGGCCGACTTCCGCTCCCGGCTGGCGGCCGGCACGCTGCGCAGCGTCTGAGCTGAGCTCGTCGAACCGATGCGCCCGCCCACAAGCCGCCTGAGGGGCAGCCGCTGTCCGCTGAGCTGGCGGGCCCTGCAGTGCTGCCGAAAGGGGGTCGGGCGAGTGTCCGATTTCCGGGCCCCAGCACCACCAGATGTGGTGTGCCAAGGCCCTTTCCGCGTGATCCTGATGGAGGAGGCTCTCCTCGACCGCCGGATCGCATCGGTAGCCTGTGCTCCCCGGGTGTCCGCAGAACCCGCTGCCGCTGCTTGAATCAGAACACCGCGCCGGTTCTGAGACGCTGGAGCCTCGCTCGCGTCCGGGTCGGCTGCTGGCTCACGGTTGCGTCCCGGCCTCGGTTGCGGCTTGCCCGCAGCCCGATTCGGAGCTGCTGAGCATGCCCGAGGATGCCAAGGCGAAACCCCGCGGCGCTTCCACCGACCAGCCCTCCAGCGACCCCAGCCCCTTCCCGGTGTTTCCAGATCTGAACAACTGCACCGTGGCGGTGATCGGGCTGGGGTATGTGGGCCTGCCGCTGGCGGTGGCGTTCGCCACACCGCAGGCCTGCCTGCGCTCGGGCCAGCCGCTCCGTCGCCGGGTGATCGGCTTCGAGATCAACGCGCAGCGGCTGGAGGAGCTGCGTCAGGGCCGCGACCGCACCAACGAGACCAGTGCCGCGGAGCTGGAGGGCGCCACGCTGCTGGAGTTCACCACGGATCCGGCCGTGCTGGCCGCCGCCGATGTGTTCGTGGTCACGGTCCCCACACCGATCGACAGCGCCAAGCGCCCTGATCTCGTACCGCTGCAGCAGGCCAGTGCGATGGTGGGCGGGGCGCTCAGGGCCCGTGCCGAGCGTGGCGCGCCAACGCAACCCCTGGTGATCCTCGAGAGCACGGTGTATCCGGGTGCCACCGAAGAGGTGTGTGTGCCGCTGCTGGAGCGTGAATCGGGGCTGGTCTTCAACCGCGATTTCGTGTGCGGCTACAGCCCGGAGCGGATCAACCCGGGCGACCGCGAGCACCGACTCACCACATTGGTGAAGGTGACGAGTGGGTCCACCCCCGAGGCGGCCGCCTGGGTGGATGGCTTCTACGGCTCGATCGTGGCCGCGGGCACCCACCCGGCCGCCAGTCTCAGGGTGGCGGAAGCCGCCAAGGTGATCGAGAACACCCAGCGCGATCTGAACATCGCCCTGGTGAACGAGCTGGCGGTGATCTGCCGCCGCCTGGGCATCGACACTCTTGATGTGCTGGAGGCGGCCGGCACGAAGTGGAACTTCCTGCCCTTCCGGCCGGGCCTGGTGGGAGGGCACTGCATCGGCGTGGATCCCTTCTACCTCACCCACAAGGCTCAGCAGCTGGGCTATCAGCCCGAGGTGATGCTCGCGGGGCGTCGCATCAACGACGGCATGGGCGCCTGGCTGGTGGAGGAGCTGATCCAGGAGCTCACCAGCCGCCATCTGCCGATTCTCGACACGCCGGTGCTGCTGCTGGGGCTCGCCTTCAAGGAGAACTGCCCCGACATCCGCAACACCGGCGTGGCTGCTGTGGTGGCGACCCTGCGCCGCTTCGGCATGGTGCCGGTGGTGGTGGATCCCTGGGTGGATCCGGCGGAGGCCGAACGTGAGCTCGGCCTGGCGGTAGCGGCCGAGCCACCCGCCGACGCCCGCTTCACGGCGTTGATCGCGGCGGTGGGCCATCGGCAGTTCAGGGCCTGGAACGCCGATCGATGGCGTTGCCTGCTGGAGCCGGGCGGGGTGCTGCTGGATGTGAAGGGCATCGTGCCGCGCGAGCTGAAGCCGCTGCGGCTCTGAACGGCTCCGGCCCATGCCCGTCCCCCCGGCACCCCTGATGCCCGCATTCACCCGTCCCGATACCCGCCGTGCTTCCCCCGACCCCGCCGAGCAGTGGCTGGTGCTGGAGCCCAACCGGATCGAGAAGCAGTACTGGAAGGATCTGTGGCGCTACCGGGAACTGTTCGCCATCCTGGCCTGGCGCGACATCACGGTGCGCTACAAGCAGACCGCCATCGGCGTGGCCTGGGCGCTGATCCGCCCGTTTCTCACGATGGTGGTGTTCACGGTGATCTTCGGGCGGCTGGCCAGGCTGCCCAGCGAGGGTGATGCGCCCTATGCGGTGCTGGTGTTCGCCGGCATGCTGCCCTGGCAGTTCTTCAGCACGGCGCTGAGCAGCTGCTCCGACAGCCTGCTCGCCAACGCCAACCTGCTCACCAAGGTGTATTTCCCGCGGCTGATCGTGCCGGCGGCGGCGGTGATCACCAGCTTCGTGGATTTCCTGATCTCGTTCGTGATCCTGGCGGGGCTGATGCTGTGGTTTCGGTGGTGGCCGAGCTGGCGGCTGCTCACCCTGCCGCTCTGGGTGGCCATCGCCTTTGCCGCCAGCATGGGGGCGGGGCTGTGGCTGGCCAGCCTCAACGTGCAATACCGGGATTTCCGCTATGTGGTGCCGTTCCTGGTGCAGTTCGGCCTCTATGTGAGCCCGGTGGGCTTTTCGAGCGCGATCGTGCCGGAGCGGTGGCAGCTGCTCTATGCGCTCAACCCGATGGTGGGGGTGATCGAGGGCTTTCGCTGGGCGATCATCGGCCNGGGGGCGGCGATCAACCCGGCGGGTTTCGGGTTGTCGATGGGGATCGTGGCGTTGCTGGCGATCACGGGCGTGCACCAGTTCCGGCGCATGGAGAAGCGCTTTGCGGATGTGATCTGACTGAAAAGCGCAGGTACTATGCATGCAGCCGGCTTGCTCCGTCCCGTGGCCACGCTCCAGATCCGCGATCTGCCCGATCCCCTGCATCAGCTGTTGCAGCTGCGGGCGCGACGACACCACCGCAGCCTGAGCCAGCAGGCCCTCAGTGATCTGCAGCAGGCCTGTGGAGGAGATCCCCGTGAGCGACGTCGCCAGGCCCTCGCCGACCTTCAGGCCCTAGCGGAGGAGCAGGGCCGGCGGCCATTTGATCCCTCTGCGGAGGAGTTGATTCGCCAGGACCGTTCCCGCTGAGATGGCCAGCCTGGTTCTGGATGCCTCGGCGGTGGTACGGATCATCGAGGGGTCTGAGCAGTCGGCCTTCTTTCAAGAGGCTGTGCTGAATGCCGATCTGGTGCTCGCTCCCGAGCTGATGCTCACCGAGGTGGCCAATGCCCTGTGGCGCCTGCAACGGGCCGGCCAGCTGGCAGCCGACGGCCTGCAGCAGCGCCTGAGCAGGGCGGCGGAGCTGGTGGATGTGATCGAACCCGACCGCCATCTGCAGGTGGAAGCACTGGCCTTGGCCTGCCACCTCGATCATCCCGTCTACGACTGCCTCTATCTGGCTCTTGCCCGACGTGAAGCGGCCGTGCTGCTCAGCGCCGATCAGCGCTTGCAGCAGCTGGCATCCCGGGTGCTCCCTTGACCTGTTGACGATGACCCCACACCCTCAGGTATGAGCGATTCCGATGTGGTGATCCGGGTGGAGGGCCTGGGCAAGAAATACGCCCTCCACCACGAGCAGCCGGAGCGCTACCGGGCCCTGCGCGATTCGATCGCCCACCGGGCCCGGGCCGCCGGGAAGCTGCTGAACCCGTTCACACTGGCGGGCCAGCTGCGGCGGGCGCAGCGCCATGCGGCCCATGAGCAGCGGGGAGCGGAGGAGGAGTTCTGGGCGCTGAAGGATGTGAGCTTCGAGATCCGCAGGGGTGAGCGGGTGGGGATCATCGGCCGCAATGGGGCGGGCAAGAGCACCCTGCTGAAGATCCTCAGCCGCATCACCGAACCCACCACGGGCCGGGTGGAGATCCGCGGCCGGGTGGCGAGCCTGCTGGAGGTGGGCACGGGTTTTCACCCGGAGCTCACGGGCCGGGAGAACATCTATCTCAATGGCGCCATCCTTGGGATGACGCGGCGGGAGATCCGCTCGAAGTTTGATGCGATCGTGGACTTCGCCGAGGTGGAGAAGTTTCTCGACACGCCAGTGAAGCGGTATTCCAGCGGCATGTATGTGCGGCTCGCTTTTGCGGTGGCGGCGCACCTGGAGCCGGAGATTCTTGTGGTGGATGAGGTGCTGGCGGTGGGGGATGCCAGCTTTCAGAAGAAGTGCCTTGGGAAGATGGAGGGCTTTACAGAAGGACAAGGTCGAGCATTGATATTCGTAAGTCATCAAATGGGGGCATTGGCCAGCATATGCGAATCTGGGCTGCTTTTGGATAGTGGCCTGTTGACATATCATGGAGCCGTCTCAGAAACGATCGATAGATATCTGGCCAAGGGACGGATTACATCTAAAACTCCATTAAGTGACAGAAAAGACCGAGAAGGATCAGGCGAGCTTAAATTTATTGAGATCCAAGTCTTGGACAAGTTCGGCAATGACTATAGCCAGATTATTTCGGGATCGGCTTTGGAAATAAGAGCGGCCTGTAAAGCCTCTGCTTGCATTCAGGACTTGCATAGGGTTGTATTCGCAATTGATCTGCTAGACCGTGATTCGAGGTTTGCAGCCATTTTCTCTTCGAACGAGATGGGAATTACAATTAATAAAAACAAATCCTGTAAGGAGGGTGACATACTCGGCCTCCGTCTGTGGATTCCTGAGCTTACGCTTAGAGAAGCCGTGTATTCAGTCAGGCTTTCCGTGTCGCTACTTGGAACAGATAGTACATCAAGGCTTGATGGCATCAATGAAGCGACTTGGCTTAATGTCATCAGGGGTGACTATTGGCAAACAGGAAACCTAAATATGCCAGGAAGCTTTGGCATTGTGCAAGGATCACTCAGGCTTGAAACAATAAACATTATGCATCAGGAAAATCATCTTAGATGTGATCTAAATCAATCCCAATGACAAGGATCGCTCAACGGATTGCGGCCAAAATAAAGCCTATTCTTAATGCCTTGAATGAAGAGGCGCTGCTTAACAAAGTTCTTGCAAAAATACATAGGCAAGCCAAGGCTGACGGAATAAAGTATTGTCAAGTCCTTACGGTCTATAAAAGAAAAAATCTTGCCCTGCAGCTTAAGTGCATATTAGAACAAGCTCTTGCGCCGCAGTCTTTGCTGATATACCACAATCAATCATATGTTGACATTAGGCTAAGCAGGCAAGCAATAAAATCTGTAGACGTGTTGCGCTATACTCACAATGTAAACTGGAACGCAAAGTTCCATGGGCGTTTCTATGCCTGCCTGCCAGTTGATGCGAAGTTCTACATCGTATGGGACGACGATATTGAGCCTGGCCGTTACTGGAATCAGAGATGTCTAGATTTGATGAAGAATCGCAACTGTATAGTCACTGCCAACGGAAGAATTATCTTACAAGATGCCTTGCAATCAGAAAAGCTTGATGATATGTATGAGCTTGGGTACGGTGATGGCAGCTTTAGGGACCTAGATAAGGATACAGTTGTTGACTATGGTGGTCATTCTTGGGCATTTCGCAGAAAGAGTCTCATCGATATGGCGTCATATGATCCACCATCGCTACTTAACTCAGAAGACTTTCATATCAGTGCAGCTTCATTGCTGGCATCCGGTACGGAAACAGTTGTTCCCTCTCAGCAGCTATCTCAACCGGACTTTCTGCCTGACAAAAGCATGAGCAGACATGGAGTGGACAGGCATGCCTCTTACAATACAAACACTCAGGAATACATGAGAGAGAGACGGCGAATCATTCAATCTTGGATTAATGATATGAAATATGTTCCACTGCTCGCGAGAAGTGGCTTTGGCCAATGATTTTCTTCTTAGGTCTAAAGTTATTTCAGTATAACACCCTTCAGGCTATTCTTCTTCATGCGAAACATGCGCATAGGTTACATACTGTCTAAACGATTTCCATATGCAAAGCTCCTCTGTCCAGATGCAGGATTGCCAATAGCCAGCGAATACGGATGGTCGGCACATCATATTACCTCTAGAGAGTTGCAAGACCTAGACTGTATGGTAATTGACAATAGACATCACGATAAACAGGAGCTCTTGGAGTTAAAGTCTGCTATAGACCAGTATTCAAAGGCTATATTTGTATTGCGAGTTAATGATCATTGCATGTTTCATGCTAATGATCCGTGGTACCAGTTCTGCAGGGAAATGGTTGATCATGAACGGGTCCATTATCTGTCTCCATATCAGCCATCGGGAATCATTTCGTCCTGGCTCTCTAGTGCTCTCCGTTCACGATTTATCTATGCACCATTTACCTATGATCCGAAACACGAAGTCAACTTTCCTCATGCTCAACGAATCCATGCTACGGCAGTAACTGGCAACCAGCGAGATGACCTTTATCCGCTTCGTTATAAGCCTTACCTTCTATCTAGATTTTTCATGACTAGAGCATTGTTTAAGCTGTCCACCCTGAGGCATCCAGGATATCCGGAGAAAGCCTGTCTTCCCTCCCATAATGTAACTGGAAATGCTTATATAGAGTGGCTGTCACGGCATGTAGGGGCCTTTACCGATTCGTCCATCTATAGGCTTGAGCTATTAAAGTATCGAGAGATCGCCTATGCAGGCTGCATGCCAGTTGGGGATCTTCCATGGTCTTTGTATCAATGCCCCTCATCTGCATTCTTTGAGTTTCGGCGAGCCAGAGATCTCTTTCGTCTTCGCTCTATCCNTTCTGATCCTGCAACCACTGAGGCAGCAGCTACTGAATATAGGTCATTCATGCGTAAATCTCGGTGTAGGAAGCGTTGGCAAAAGACTGTAGTAAAGTCACTCGAAAGTCTGATGAAATATTGATCTTTGATGTTGTAGGCACAAGTTAATGAGGTCATGCGCATAGCAGTTGTCTTTGAGAGCTTCGTGCGCGCGGGCTCGCAGCGTCATCTTCTGGAAATTCTTAAGGGTATTCGTCTATTCAGGCCAGACCTTGAGTGCCAGCTATTCTTGATCGCCCCCACCAACGACCGCTGGGGCACATATCTCTTCGAACTACAGCAAGTTGGCATTGTTGTTGTTAAAGCTCCCTATGTGTTCAGGCGTCACGATGGTCAATTTATTGGAAGCCGAGTTCTTAATTGGTGGAGTCGTCGCTGGCTAGAGAGGATCCTTAATTATACTTTCTATCGCCAGCTTGCGGAATTTGACACTGTCGTTTGTGCGCAGCCCTTTGTGGCTGATTTGTTACTTCCTCACGCTAGGATCGGTCAGCGCCTTTGCTTCCATTTGATGGAGCACATGGCTCAGCGCTCACGCTATGAGTACGAACGTCTACTCCGCAATAGACGCCTGAGCTTGGTGTTTATGCACAACAGTCAGATAGTCCAGCTGCCCACAAAGTTTGATCTAACGAAGACGCTCACTTGGCCCGTTCGTCTCTGCCCAGGCCAGCATCTGGAAGCCCTGGGTCCCAAGGATGATGTTTCCAATCCTTTTTGCATAGTGCATTACTCCCGCATATCGCCGATGCGTTTTGTTGATCAGGTGATCGATGCGTTTGCACTATTGTGCTGTCACACATCAGCTACCTTGCGGATCGCTGGTTTCATTGAGGATCCCTCCTACCACCTAGCATTGCTTTCTCAGATCGCGCGCCTAGGTCTCTCTGATGCCATTCGTTTTGTGGATCCAGTGCCCAGCCCTGCGGAGGATCCAGCCCGTGCCGAGGTGGATCTGGTGTGGATGATCTCCCTCAGCGGTCACATCGGCTATGCCGGCATTGAGGCCATGGCCGCTGGCCTGCCCACCCTGCTGCTGGAGGTGGATCACCACGGCGATCCTGCGTGCGTGGATCCCGAGCTAGCTGGCCTGATCTGCGCCACACCTCAGCAGCTGGTGCAGCGCAGCCTTGAGCTCAAGACCGATCCCGGCGCTTTCCGCGAGCAGCAGGCCCAGCTGGTGCGCCAGCGCTTCATCACCACCAAGGAGGCGATCGACGAGCTCACCGCCTTTTACCTCGGTCAGCGGTGAGCGATCCCTTCCTGCAGCCTTCACCTGCGCCGGGCAACATGGATCGCTACCTGCCTCGCCAAGCGATCCTGCAGGCGATCCGCAGCTGCAGTGCCCACCTGCGCGGGCGGTGTCTCGATGTGGGTTGTGGCAACAGCCCCTACCAGCCGCTGCTGCTTCACGCACCCTTTCAGCTCACCGAGGTGATCGGCCTCGATCGCGCAGGCCCGCGCTGTCAGCAGAGCCCACCCGATCTGGTGTGGGTCAACGGCGCCATCCCGCTCCCCAACGCGTCGGTCGATAGCGCCCTCTGCACCGAGGTGCTCGAGCACTGCCCCGACCCGGCTTCCCTGCTCACAGAGGTTCACCGGGTGCTGAAGCCCGGCGGCAGCCTGCTGCTGACCGTGCCCTTCCTCTGGCCCCTGCATGAGGTGCCCAACGATTGGTGCCGTTACACACCCTTCGCGCTGCGACACCTGCTTGAGAACGCAGGCTTCCAGGTTTGTGAGCTGCGACCGCTGGGCGGCTACGACCGCAGCCTCGCCCAGGTGCTGGGCCTCTGGTTGCGGCGCCGGTCGATGAACCGCTGGCTGCGGGCAGTGCTCACTCTGGTGTTCTATCCCGTCTGGACAGGCCTGCGGCTCAGCCGCGAACCGGATGCCAGCGGATTCGAAGAAGGCATGATGATCACANGGCTGATGGCCANGGCGACGAAGCCATGAGTGAGCGCCTTGTGTTGCTAAGTCCCGAGCCTGTCGCCACGTCGGAATCCTTCATCCGCGCCCATCGCGATCACTTGCCTTTTCAGGTGATCCCGCTTTACCGGTGGCGGTTGNCGTACAAGACGGCTCAGGGTCGCTGGGTTGCTCTGGTTCCTGGTGCACTGCGCCTCATGGCAGAACGACTACATCTATGGGGCCTGGCCTGCTGTGCTGATCGCTGGGGTCAGCGACAGGCGGCCGGCTGGCTGCGCCGTAGCCAGGCTGATGTACTGGTGGCTGAATACGGCCCCCTGGGTGCCGGCATCGCCCTTGCCTGCAGGCTTGCCAACATCCCTCTGGTGGTGATCTTCCATGGTTTTGATGCCTACCAGCACGACACCCTGGAGCGATACCGCCGGCCCTACAGCGAGCTGTTTGCTGCTGCGGCTGCTCTGGTGGTGGTCTCGGAGCCGATGCGCCAGCAGCTGATCCAGCTGGGTGCACCGGGCGAACGCATCCAGGTGAATCCCTGTGGCGTGGATCCCCGCCGCTTCTGTGCTGCCGCACCTGCTGCTTCACCGCCCCACTTTCTCGCCATCGGCCGCTTCGTGGGCAAGAAAGGNCCCCTGCTCACGATCGAGGCTTTTGCCAGAGCCCATCAGGTGGAGCCAGACTGCCGGCTCACGATGATCGGCACCGGCCCCCTTCTGGCTGACTGCCAGCGGCGGGTGGCCGAGCTGGGTCTCCACGATGTGATCAGCTTCACCGGTGGCTGTTCCCACGTCACCGTGCAGGCCAAGCTGCGCCATGTGCGTGCGGTGGTGCAACACTCCCTGCGCTGCCCCTCCGGTGATCAGGAAGGTACCCCCGTCGCCCTGATCGAGGCCCAGATGGCCGGCTTGCCCGTGGTCACCACGGTCCACGCTGGGATTCCAGGGGTGGTGATTCATGGCCGCACGGGATTTCTTGTGCCGGAAGGCGATGTGCCCGGCATGGCCGAGGCGATGATCTGGCTGGCCCAATCCCCTCAGCTGGCCGCTGAGATGGGTAGTGCCGCTCGCACCAACGCCTTGAAGCACCACACCCTGGAGCGCCACATCCAGGCCCTGGCCGCCACGATCCACGAAGCCATCAGTCGCCATCAAGGGCTGGCCACGGGCTGAGCCCCATGCGCTGCCTCTGTCTCGTCGTTCACTACTTCAACCCTCAGGGCACTTTCGGCGGGCGCTCCAAGCATCAGGATCCCCAGAAGCGCTGTCGCATTGTGGAGAGGGCCCTGTTCTCCCTGCGGGCTTTCAGGGATTTCGACGTGCGGGTCTGCGGCCATGGCGGGCGCAGCCTCGTGCCCCTGGATCTCGACCTCAGTGATCGCAGCGACAACCCGGAGTTTCTGGTGTTCGAGGCCCTGCAGCTGCTGCAGGAGTTCAGCGATGCCTACGACTATTTCCTAGTGGTGGAAGACGACATCCTGTTGAGCGCTGATGTATGGCGAAATGTGCTGGAGTTTGATGCTCACTACGGTGCGCCATCAGACCAGCGCTGGATTTTCCATCCCAACCGGATTGAAGTTCGCCNGNCGGCCAGGCTCCCATCTGCATCGATCTGGCCGTGCTGCGGCGCCGCATCGGCCAACCCATCAGCTTTGAGGACCGCCAGCTGCAGGAGCATGAAAATCCCCATAGCGGCCTGCTGCTGGTGAACCGCCCCAAGCTCGACATCATTGCCCGTGAAGTGGATCCCCGCTTCCGTGGCACGGTGATCGGAGGACCAATGGCCTCCGCTTTCGCCCACTATCACAAGCCCTTTCGATTGTTTCGCCCCATTGATGGGCTCGACTTCCACACCATCCAGCACCTGGATGCGATGCAGTGGACCCCCCTGAACCTAGGCCAACGGTTGCTTCGTAAGGCCAAGCGCATCAGCAACAGGATTAAGTCATGAAGAGAGCAGTTAATTCACTGTTCAGGAAACTTGGCTACCGAGTTGTTCAGGATTCTCCTCTGCTCTTCCATGGGCAAGAGTTGAATGAGCTCTACAGGCAAGCCCCCTGGATCAAGTATTGGCTTGAGCTCACAGAGAACGAACGAGAGGCCGTGAGTCCATTTCTCTNGGCTTCGAAAGCGCAGCTTGGCCAAGACCTCTTCGCCTGGCTTGAATCGCAACCGCATAGCAGCTCTCGAACGCCTTTCTTTGTTGATATTGGCGCTTCCGATGGTGTGCGCTTCAGCAACACCTGGTTGCTGGAGAAGCATCTAGCCTGGCAAGGCATCGCTGCCGAACCGGCTCGTTGCTGGCATCAAAGCCTTGTCAATCATAGGTCCTGTATTGTGGATACGCGTGCTGTTTTCAGCACATCCGGTCAGCAACTCCTGTTTCTTGACGTCAGCAATTCCAAAGGCTATCGCGAGCTGTCAGGCCTGGCCAGCACCAGTGCCAGTGACGAAAGGCGCCAGACAAGGCAGGCCGATCCAACGACCTATGAGGTTGAAACGATCAGCCTGAAAGACCTTCTCGCTTGCCATCAGGCCCCAGAGTTCATCGACTTCCTCTCGATCGATACCGAAGGCAGTGAGCTCGCGATTCTTGAATCGTTCGATTTTGATTCGCACACCTTCGGCTCGATCTGTGTTGAGCATAACTACAACGCCAACACCAGGGATGCAATCCATGCACTTTTGAACAGCAAGGGCTATCAGAGGAAGCATGTCAAAGCCTCGGCCTGGGATGATTGGTATGTTCCGAGGCACAGTGCGTAGTCCACTCTCGCTGCACTCAGAGATCACGTTGTGTGCCATCAAGAGAGTCATCTTGTGTGCCGATGGTGATTCGCGGGATATCAATCTGTGGTCGAACATTCCCTTCCTGCTTGGCGCTGAGCTCGAACGCCGCGGCATCGAGCTGATCCGCGTCAACCTGCAGGCCCCCTGGCTGATTCGTCGCCTCTGGCGCTACAGCCTCGGCCCGCGCCACAAGCTGCGCCACTGGCACACCAGCATCGACTTCTACCGCTCCCGCACCAACCATTGGCTCACCACCCGCCGCCTCGACCGGGCCGTGCGGCGCCATGGCGGGCCTGGCACCCTCCTGATCAACCTCTCGATCAGCTGCGCCCCCAGCAAGAGCACGATCCCAGTGGTGCTGCTCAGCGACTGGAGCTATCACCACTACATCAACGAGCGTCTCGGCCGTGAGCCCGACCGTGCCGAGCGCGGCACCATCGCTCGCGAGACCGCCGCCATGGCACGTGCCTCGCTGGTGGTGGTGCTCTTCCCCGAATCCGCAGCTCGCCTGCAGCGCCAGATCCCCGCTGGGCGCTTTCGGTTCCTCGGCCATGTGATCAACGATCACCCCCTGGCGCCGCCGCCTCCAGCGCAGCCCCCAGCCGCCACACTCCATCGCCCCTGGCGGCTGCTGTTCGTAGGTCGGCCCCGGTATCTGGAGGGGCTGGAGTTGCTGTTGCAGGCCGTCGCCCTGCTGCCCGCCGATCTGCCGGTGCAGCTCGATGCCATCGGCATCGGCGCGCCAGACCTGGCTTCACCGCCGGCGCTCCAGTTGCCGGTGCACCTGCATGGCTACCTCAGCAAAGCCGATCCCGCCCAGCGTCACACCTACTACAGCCTGCTCAACCAGGCCGATCTGGTGATCACCGCCTCCAGCGGCTGGGGTGGCTTTTCCGCCACCGTGGAAGCCATGCACCGCCGCACCGCCGTGCTCACCGCCCCCTACGCCGAGTTCCAGGCGCTGTTCGGCACCACGATTCCATTCGGCGCTTACTTGCCGGAACTCACCCCTGCTGCTCTGGCCGTTGCCATCACCACGCAGCTGCGGGAGCCGGATCGCCTGGCTCAACAGCAACAGGCCGCCCACACGGCTGTGTTGGAGTTCACCTGGGAGGTGTTCGTGGATCGTCTGTTGGCTGAGCTTGAAACGCTGACATCGAATACCTGGCCAAGCAGCATCCCAGTTCCTGCCACCTGAGAAGCGTCCACTGATGTCAGATCCTCCACAGTTCACTCTGATCACCTCCACGCTCAATTCCGGGGCCACCCTGGAGCGCTGTTTGCGCAGTGTGGCGGGTCAGACCAACGCCAGCTTCGAACATCTGATTGCCGACGGTGCATCCAGCGACAACACCCTGGAGATCGTGGAGCACTACTGCCAGCGCTATCCCCTGCGCCTGGCCTGCTCCACGCCGGACACGAGCCTCTACCAGGCCTGGAACCGCGGCGTGGAACAAGCGCGTGGCCAATGGCTCCTGTTTCTCGGCTCCGACGACTTTCTGATCTCGGGCGACATCCTCAGTCGCGTGGCTGAGGCGATTGAAGCTGACCCAAGCCTGGGGGCCTACCGGTTCCTCTATGGCGATACGGTTGACGCAGAGGAGCCCCCTGATTGGGCCATCTATCGACCCAACAGCTGGCTGCAGCGTCTGCGTGGCGTCACGGAGTTTCCCACCAGCGTGTTCATCAACGGTCAGCTGTTCCAGCAGGGCAATCGTTTTGACGAGAGCTATCGCATCTGCGGGGATCACAAGTTTTTCATGGAGCACGATCTATTCACTCATGGCGAATACTTGCCAGTCACGATGATTTCCTTTCAGCAGGGCGGCATCAGCAGCAATCGCAACTATGAGCGCATGCACTATCTCGAGCGGAGCCGCATGCTTGCCGAGCTCAACCGCTCCAGGCCTTGGTACAGCGAGTGCTACTACTGGCTGCGCTCCCACCAGCGCAACTCCAGGCCGTCCTGAGTTCCCCTCTCATGCCGTATGGCCAATGTGCATGGAAGCGGTGCCGCCCCCTCTGGTTCCGCCTGCCGCGGCTGCTGCGTGTTGTCTGGATCCTCGCTGCAGTGGCACTGGGGCCACTGCAGCGCCGCTGGCCCCCGGATCCTCACCGCGTCCGCGCTCTGCTGCTGGTGCGCGACCTGCATTCACCTCTGCCCGCACTGGTGGAGAGCCTGTTGCAGCAAGGGCTGTACCCGAACCACATTCTGCTGTTGGATTCGGGATCCACCAGCCCGGCCTGCCTCTCCACCCTCGCAGTCCTGGAACAGAGAGGATGCCAGTGGATCCGGCTTGCCCCTGAAGACCAGCGCTTCGGGCCCTATGCCCCCTGGCTCACCCCCAGGCTGCGACAGCAGATCCGCAGCTGGCGCTACCCATACCTGGTGAGTGATCCCGACCTGGCGATCCCGACAACCATCCCCAGCGATTGGCTGGTACGGCTGTTCAGCGCGCTGAACCAGCACCGCTGTGTGCTCAAGGTGGCTCTGCCCCTGGACGTCAGCACGATCACTGTTCAGAACAGCAGCGCCATCAGGGCCCATGAAGAGGGCCTCAGCCGTCATCCTCCTACCGGCTGCTGTCACGCCTGCTGCTGGGAAACAATACTGATGCCGTGGTTTGCACCACCGATACCACCTTGGCCTTGTATCGGCCGGCACGGCACTTCTCAACACTCTCGATTCGCCTCCCTTCCCGCTACGCCATAGCGCATCTTCCCTGGCATGGCGATTTCTGTGCATCGCCTGAGTATCAGTACTACCAATCTCACAAGCTACATCTGTTTGGAGACTGGAGCAGCATCCAACATGCCCAGCCTCCTGATCGCCAGATCAAACCACCTCACTGAAACTCGATGGCGATGGGTTCCGGCAAGAGCAAAACAGTCGGCATCGTTGACTACGGCACGGGCAATATCGCCTCTCTGGATCAGGCTTTCACGGTGCTTGGCTCAACAGTTCGCCTCATTCATACCGCCGAGCAGCTTAGTCATCTTGATGCCGTGGTGTTGCCTGGTGTAGGTCACTTCGGTCCCTCGCGCCAGCGGCTGCAGTCCAGTGGTGTGCAGGAGGCCTTGATCGAGCAGATTCGCTCCGGTCTGCCCACCCTGGGCATCTGCCTTGGTTTCCAGCTGCTCACCCAATCCAGCGAGGAAGCTCCACACGTGGAAGGGCTCGGCCTGCTGCCGCTGCGCACCGAGCGGCTAAGGCCCACCAACACCAAGCTTCACAAGGTGCCCCACCTTGGCTGGAATTCCCTCATACCCCCTGCCGATCCACCTGGGCTGCTCGTCGGCATCGCTCCAGAGCACCAGCTCTTCTATTTTGCCAACGCCTACGCCGTGGCCCCCAGCCCCAACCTGAGCGGCTGCCAGGCGCACTATCAGCATGAGCGTGCCTGGCTGGCAGTGGTGCAGCAGGGAAACATCCACGGCGTGCAGTTTCATCCCGAAAAGAGCCGCGGCCAGGGCCTGCAGCTGCTGCGCAACTTTCTGGCCGGCTGATCATGCTGCGCCCTCGTCTGATTGCAACCCTGCTCGTGGATGCCCAGCTGCATCTGGTAAAAACCACCGCATTTGAGCAGCGGCACTACCTTGGCGATCCCCTAAATGCCGCCTATGTGTTCAGCGGCTTCGAGGCGGATGAGCTGCTCGTACTTGACATTGACGCCACGCCTCAGGGCCGGCCGATCCCGGCACGTTTCGTGGAGGCTCTGGCGCGCTTCACCAGTGTTCCGCTCACCATCGGGGGCGGCATCAACTCCCTGGATCAGATCCATGATCTGCTGGTCCTCGGTGTCGAAAAGGTGGCCCTCAGCGGTGCCCTGAATCGAAACCTGGCGTTTCTTGAGCAAGCTGCGGATCGGTTTGGTTCGTCGACAATTTCGGTGGTGCTCAATGTGCAGCACCATGCCGATGAGCCGCCATTGGCCTGGTTCGGGCGCCCAACCCCAGGCACTGTTGGTCAACCGCTGGAGGAGATCGCGTTGGCCTGCCAACAGGCAGGTGCGGGCGAACTGGTGCTCAACGCCGTGGACCGCGATGGCAGCCACAGCGGTTTCGACGTGGCTGTGCTGGCCAGCCTGAACAAGCAGCTCACGGTCCCGTTGGTGGCGCTGGGGGGCTGCGGCAGCCATGCGGATATCGCAGAGCTGCTGGCCGCGACTCCATTGTCAGGCGTCGCCGCTGGAAGCCTGTTTGTTTATGCGCCAGGCACCAACGAGGTGCTGCTTAACTACCCCCACACCAGCGCCTGGCTGGCTGAGCAGTTGCCGCGTCTGCNANGGGTCTGGCGATGAGCACGCCGCTGCGGCCCTACCAGATCTGCGCGCGCTGCGTGATGGACACCAGCGATCCCTGGATCCGCTTCAACCGGTTGGGGGTTTGCAACCACTGCAGCGACTTCCTCGCCAAGCGTGTCGTCGTCACTGCCTACCAGCAACGCCAGACGCAGTCACCAGACAGCGGCCTGAAATGCCTTTTCGATGAAATCCGATCCAGGCGGGCCCCAGGCTCAGGCCCTGACGTGATCGTGGGGGTCAGTGGCGGCGTCGACAGCTCCAGCGTGGCCCTGCTCGCCCAGCAGGCCGGCCTGCGGGTGCTGGCGGTGCACATGGACAACGGCTGGGATACTCCCATCGCCATCCAGAACATCTACAGGCTGATCGGCCTGCCAGGCATCGAGTACCACGCTGAAGTGCTCAACTGGAACGGCTTCAAGGCGATCCAGCGTGCCTTCATCGAGGCCGGTGTTCCCGACATCGAACTGCCCACCGATATCGCCATCCAGGCTGCCCTGCATCGCGTAGCCCAACAGCGGAGCATCCGGACCATCCTCAGCGGCGGCAACATTGCCAACGAGGGCATCCTCCCGGTCGCCTGGCTTTACNACGCCCGCGACAGCCGCTATGCCCACGCGGTGCTCAGCCAATCCGGTGTATCCCGCCGTCTCTACCAGCCGATCAATTTCGGTTTCCGCCGCGAGTTGCGCTGTCGGCTGTTGCAAGGGATCCGCACCCTCTACCCCCTCAACCGCTTCCGCTACGACAAGGAGGCGGCCCGCCAGAACCTTAAGCAGGCCATCGGTTGGAAGAGCTATGGCGGCAAACACTGTGAATCCACCTTCACCCGCTTCACCCAGCTGGTGTATCTCCCCCGGCGTCACCAGGTGGATTACCGTCGTGGCTATCTTTCCGCCGACATCTGCCTGGGCAAGATCACCCGCGCTGATGCCCTCCACCAGCTGCAGATCCCGCCTTGGGCAGCACTCAACGTGGAGCAGGATCTNGCCTTCGTTGCGCGCAAGCTCGACTATGCCCCTGCCGAACTCCAAGCCGCTATGGACTCCCCGCCGCGGTGGTATGTCGACTTCCCCAACCACAAGCGGCTGCTGGGCTTGGCCTATGACAGCTACCGGATGCTGACGGGGCGACCCAAGGCCTCAAATTTCTGAACGTGCAGAGCCTGCACCAATCCTGTCCCGTCTGCCAAAGCCCTCAACTGGTTGCTGTCTGGCCAACCCATCCTGAACAGCTTCTCCGGTGTCAATCATGTGGCTTGGTGTTCGAGCAGCGAATTCCAAGCGATTCCGAACTGGCGAAGCACTATGCCCAGTATGGCTATGGCCATCTCAAGCTCTGCCCTGCAGCCACTCGCGCCAGCTACCGCCAAGTACTCCAGAGCTTTGCACCTTGGCGCGGCGAGGGGAGGTTGCTGGACATCGGTTGTGGTCAGGGAGATTTCTTATCCGAAGCGACTGCAGCCGAATGGCAGGTCTGTGGAATTGAGTTTTCCGAGGAAGCCGTGGCTCTTTGTCGCAGCCGCGGCCTCCACGTGGCACAAGGATCATCAGCAGCCACGGCCTACAGCGGCTCTGTATTTGATGTAATTACAGCCTTTGAGGTGCTTGAACATCTGCGCTCCCCTGGAGACTTGCTTCAGGATGCGGCTGCCCTCCTGCATCANGGGGGACTGCTGTATCTGACCACTCCCAACTTCAACGCCATCTTGCGCCATTTCGAGCGCCAGAACTATCAGCCTGTTTCCTATCCCGATCATCTCTGCCTTTTCACGCCATCCTCGCTGAAGCAATTTGCCCAGGCACATNGATTCAGAATCGCCAAACTCCGCACTACTGGGCTCGATCCCTGGCGATTCAAGCCTTGCATGCAAAGCACCCCGGCACAGCAGCATGGTGCTACAGCGGAATCGGTAGATCTGCCAAGTCAAGTTGCATGCCAGAAGACCGAAGGGAATGTCAATGCACTTCTAGACCGGTCCAGTCTTCGGGATGCGACCTATCAGAGTCGGCGACTTGCGTTTGTCAAAGCGATCGTCAATGGCCTGGTCAATGCTGTGGGCGTAGGTGAGACGCTCAAAGTCTGGCTCATCAAAACGTGAGCAGAGCATCGCTTCGCATTCTCGGGCTGTCTCTGTATGGNCCCCAGGCCGCCAGTCACCGCGTGCGGCTGTTGCAGTTCCGGCCAGGGCTGGGGGCTGCCGGTTACGAGCTGGAGATCCAGTCGCTGCTCGATAATGCTTATGTCCAGCGTCGTTTCGCCGGCGCTTCCCCCTCGCTGCGAGGTCTGCTCGCCGCCTATGTCCAGCGCCTGCAGGCCCTGGGCCATGCGGCGCGCTTCGATCTGGCGATCGTCTACGCCGAGTTGCTGCCACTGCTGCCTGCCTGGCTGGAGCGTCGCCTCCTGAGCATTCCTTACATCCTCGACCTCGACGACGCCTTCTATCTCAAGTACCGCAGGGGCAGCCTCGGCCTGCTGCGCCCCCTGCTGGGATCCAAGATCGACCACTTGATGATCGGATCCTCGGCCATCACCGCCGGCAACCAGCACCTGGCTGCCTACGCCGAGCGCTTCAATTCCAACGTCACCCTGCTGCCCTCGGTCGTCGACACAGACCTGCTTCGGCCAGCGACCATGTCGCCAACCCACACCCACGGCGATCCTTTCACCGTGGGCTGGATCGGCAGCCCCTCCACCGCGCCCTACCTGCAGCTGCTGGTGGAGCCTCTGCAGCAGCTGGCCCGCGAAGGTCCTGTGCGGCTGCTGGTGGTGGGCGGGCCCGCTCCGGCCATCCCCGGCGTGGAGGTGATCGAGCAGCCTGGAGCTTGGAGCAGGAGCCGGCCCTCRTCCAGCAGTTCGATGTGGGTGTGATGCCGCTGCCCGATTCGGAGTGGGCCCGCGGCAAGTGTGCCTACAAGCTGATCCAGTGCCTGGCTTGCGCCGTGCCCGTGGTGGCCTCTCCAGTGGGCGCCAACATCGATGCCGTGCACCCTGGCTGCGGCATGTTGGCCGGCTCGTCAGCTGAATGGCTGGCGGCCTTCCGCCTGCTGGCCGGCGATCCTGCACTGCGGGCGCGGCTTGGCGCCGCCGGGCGCAGCTGGGTGGAGGAGCATTACTCGCTGCGCAGTGCGTTGCCGGTGCTGGAGGGGGTGATCCGGGAGGTGGCGGGCACGGGCGGATCTGATCGCAGGGCGAGGCGNCCCGGTGCGCCACAGCCTGGATACCCTCCACGCCAGGCCCCAGCCCGGNCAGGATTCCGGTTGAAGCCTCGCCAACCTCATTCCGTGCCGGAGACCACCGCCTTGATCGGCTCCTGCGCGCCGCGGCTTCATCCCCCGGGGTCTGGAGCATGGCTGGCATCGCTCCAGCGTGCGGGAGGCTGAGCGGGATGTGCGGCATCACCGGCCTCTGGCTTCCCCACCCGGCTCCGGCCCACGAGCTGGAGGCCGCAGTGGCTCCGATGGCGGCGGCCATTGCCCATCGAGGCCCCGACGACGCCGGGGTGTGGTGCGATCCGGACGCCGGCCTGGCGCTCGGCCACCGGCGCCTGGCGATCCTCGATCTCTCGCCCGCCGGTCATCAGCCGATGCGCTCGACCTGCGGCCGCTACGTGCTGATCTTCAATGGCGAGATCTACAACCATGTGGCCCTGCGCCGCGAGCTGGAGTGCGGCACGGGCCAGGCTGCTCCCTGGCGCGGCCGTTCCGACACCGAGACCCTGCTGGCGGCCCTGCAGGGCTGGGGCCTGCCGCAGGCCCTGGAGCGCTGCGCGGGCATGTTCGCCCTGGCCCTGTGGGACCGCCGCGAGCGCGTGCTGCACCTGGCGCGCGACCGCTTCGGGGAGAAGCCCCTCTACGTGGGACAAGCCCATCCAGGGCCTCGAGCCCCGCTGGTGTTCGGTTCCGACCTTGCCGCCCTGCGGGCCATGCCCGGTTTCGCGGCTCCGATCCGGCCCGACGCGATCGCCGCGCTGCTGGGCCAGGGGGCGATCCCGGCCCCGCTCACGATCCACGGTGGCATCCACCAGTTGCCGCCCGGCCATCTGCTCAGCATCGGCTGCGATCGCCAAGGCTGTGCCCCGGCCGAGTTGCCGGCCTGGCGCTGTTGGTGGGATCTGCAGGCGGTGGCCGCGGCTGCCATGGCCGAGCCGCTCAGCTCGGAAGCCGAAGCCCTCGAGGCGCTGCATCACAGCCTGGCCACCGCGGTGCGCGACCAGCGCCACGCCGATGTGCCGCTCGGCGCTTTCCTCTCCGGAGGCATCGACTCGTCGCTGGTCACGGCGCTGCTGCAGGCCGAGGCCGGCCGGCGAGTGCGCAGCTTCACCATCGGCTTCGCTGAGAGCGGCTTCAACGAGGCGCCCCATGCACGCGCCATCGCCGAGCGGCTCGGCACCGAGCACACCGAGGTGCTGCTCAGCGCCGCGGACGCGCTGCGCCTGATCCCCGAGTTGCCGCGGATCTACGCCGAACCCTTCGCCGATTCCTCCCAGATCCCCACCCATCTGGTGTGCAGGGAAGCCCGCCGCGCCGGCCTGCAGGTGGCGCTCTCCGGCGACGGCGGCGATGAACTCTTCGGTGGCTACAACCGCCACCGCTTCGCCCCGCTGCTGCATCGCCGTCTCGGCCGGCTGCCGCCGCCGCTGCTGCGGGCCCTGGCCGCGGGCCTGGAGCGGCTGCCGGTGAGCCGCGGCGGACTGGCCCGCGACAAGCTGCAGAAGCTGGCCGCCGCTGTGCGCGTGGCCGGTTCGCTGGAGGCGATTCAGCAGAGCCTCACCTCCCTGTGGCCGCAGCCGGAATTGCTGCTGCAGCGCGGTTCGCCGATTCTCAGCCAACCCGCTCACCTGCCCGCCGCTCCCACCGCCAGCCAGCGGCTCATGCTCGCCGATACGCTCACGTACCTGCCCAGTGACCCGTTGGTGAAGCTCGATCGGGCCGCCATGGCCGTGGGTCTCGAAACCCGGCTGCCGTTTCTGGATCATCGGGTGGCGCAGCTTGCCTGGCGTCTGCCGGCCCCGCTGCTCATCGGACCCCTGGGAGGCAAGCTGGCCCTGCGCCGCCTGCTGGCCGCCCATCTGCCCCCCGCCCTGTTCGAGCGGCCCAAGGCCGGCTTCGCCCTGCCGCTGGGCCCGTGGCTGCGCGGCGCCCTGCGCAGCTGGGCGGAGGATCTGCTGGATCCGGTGCGGATGCGCCGCCAGGGTCATCTGCGGCCGGAGCCGATCCAGTGCGCCTGGCGCCAGCACATCGATGGCCGCGCCGATCACAGCGCCCGCCTCTGGAGTGTGCTGATGTGGCAGGCCTGGCTCGAGGTTCACCAGCGCCCCTGATGATCCCCTACTTCCTCTCCTNGGGGGCCCTCGCCCTGGCCGGGCTGGGCCGACGCCGCCGGATCACCCAGAGCAGTGCCGCGCTGCTGGCTGCCTTCCTCACCGTGTTCATCGGTCTGCGCGACCGGGTGGGCGGCGACTGGTTGGCCTATCTCCCGGCTCTGGAGGCGGTGAAGGATCTGTCGCTGCCAGAGGTGTTGCGGCAGGTCGAACCCGCTTACGCGCTGCTCAACTGGATCGGCGCCAACCTCGGCGGTGGCGTGTTCCTGGTGAACACGGTCTGCGGTCTGATCTTCTCGATCGGGCTGCTGCGCTTCTGTCGGGCCCAGCCAAGGCCCTGGCTGGCTCTCATCGTGGCCTTCCCCTATCTGGTGGTGGTGGTGGCGATGGGCTACAGCCGCCAGGCCGTGGCGATCGGGCTGGAGATGATCGCCCTGCTCGCCCTGGAGCGCGATCGGCTGCTGCGCTACCTGGGCTGGATCGCGCTGGCCGCCACCTTCCATCGCACCGTGCTGGTGATGCTGCTGCTGCCGGCCGCCACCCTCTCGGCGGGGATGCGGTTCGGCCGCTGGATCCGCCTGGCACTGGTCGCCGCGGCCTCCTACGGCCTCTATCTCGCCCTGATCGAGCCTGATCTCGACTACTACCGGCAGGGCTATCTGGAGGCCCAGTACCAGTCGCAGGGGGCGCTGATCCGGGTGCTGCTCTGTCTCGTGCCTGCCCTGGTGCTGCTGGCCAACCGGCCCCGTTTTCGCCTGACACGGCCCACCCGGCAGATCTGGACCCTGATGGCCGTCCTGGCGCTGCTGGCCGGTCTGGCCCTGGCCACGATCGCCAGTTCCACCGCCGTCGACCGACTGGCGCTCTATCTGATCCCTCTGCAGCTGTTCGTGGGCGCCCGCCTGCCGGATACCCGCCTGATGGGGCTGTCACCGACCAGCTGGACCCAGCTGGTGACCGGGCTGTCGTTGGCCGTGCTCACGGTGTGGCTGCTGTTTGCCGCCCACAGCTTTCTCTGGGTGCCCTACCGCAACCTGTGGCTGCCGCTGTGACCGTGAGCCCCGCCACGGGGCGCCGGGTGCTGCTGGTGGCCAACACCAGCTGGTATCTGGTGAATTTCCGTCTGCCACTGCTGCGGGACCTGCGCGCGGCCGGCTATCAGGTTGGCGTGGTTGCCCCGATCGACAGCTTCAGTGCCCAACTGGAGGCCGAGGGCTTCCCGGTGCACCCCTGGCGGCTGGCGCGGCGGTCGGTGAACCCGCTGAAGGAAGGCCGGGCTCTGCTGGCCCTGCTGCGCCTCTACCACCAGCAACGGCCCGAACTGGTGCATCACTTCACGATCAAGGCCTGCCTCTACGGCACCATCGCCGCCAAATTGGCCGGAGTGCCTCGGGTGATCAACGCCGTCACCGGTCTGGGCCCCGTGTTTCTGGGCACCCGCAAGCGCAGCCGGCTGCTGCAGAGTGCCCTCCAACCGCTCTACCGGGCCGTGTTCAGCGCCCGGCGCTCCACGGTGGTGTTCCAGAACGCTGACGATCAGGAGCAGCTGATCCTGCTCGGCATTGCTGCGCGCGAGCGGGTGCAGCTGATCCGCAGCTCGGGTGTGGATGTGGAGCATTTCCAGCCCCAGTCGCCAGCCGCCGGCTGCTACCACGCCCTGCCCCGCGTGCTGTTCCCCTCACGGCTGATTCGTGAGAAGGGTCTGGGAGAACTGCTGATCGCCTGCCGGCAGCTGTGGGACCGGGGCGAGCGGTTCCAGCTGCTGCTCGCCGGTGAGCTCGATGCCGGCAACCGCAGCTCCCTCAGCCCGGACGACATGGATGNCCTGCGGGCCGACCCCAGGGTGCGCTGCCTCGGCCACAGCAACGACATGCGAACGGTGTATGCCGGCGGCGATCTGGTGGTGCTGCCTTCCTGGAGGGAGGGATTGTCACGGGCCCTGATCGAGGCCGCAGCGATGGAGCGGCCGATCATCACCACCGATGTGCCCGGCTGCCGTGATGTGGTTGATCACGGCCGTTCCGGTCTGCTGGTGCCGCTGCGGGATNCTCAGGCCCTGCGGCTGGCGATTCAGCTGTTGCTTCGCAAACCTGATCTTGCCGGGGCCTTCGGGCGGGAGGCCCGCCGCAAGGTGGTGGCTGAATTTCAGGTCACACAGGTGAACGCCCGCACTTTGCAGGAGTACGAGCGACTTCTGGCGATGGCCGGCCCCCGGCCGGCCGGGTCACGTAGCGCCGTCGTGCCGCCAGCAGGGCACCCAGCGGTCCCAGGGCCAGGAGGCTGAAGGGGGATGGAACGGGTCTGATCGTGCCGCTGATTGTTATTGGGGTATCCTTACACGGCGTGTTGTTATTCGATTGATTCTGGTTGCTGTTTCCGGGCTGGTTGGGGCAGTAGTTGCCTGAATAGGTGATCGGTCCAGTTGGATACGCTGTTGAGCTCAGGGCAGGAGTTGTTGTGAAAGAAATGGTTAGGGCGCCTTGCCAGATACGGAATTCGCTTTGATTGTTTACCGAGTAGAATGAATTGTTGTTCGTGAAGTTTGTGCTGTTGTAGGTAACGTTAAAGCTGCTTAAGGTGTTGGGCGCCGTGTAGTCAAATTGGCCTGTCACGCTTCCTTGGATCACATAGCCCAGCGCTTTGGCGTCCGCGGCAGACAGAAACACCAGGCCAAAACCGCTGGTGATCTGCAGCAGGGCCGCAGCCAGGCGNCCTGTACCACGGGGAATTCTGGCTGACTCTGTTGGTGTTGTGGCCATGGTCAGAGCCTGAGCCAGCGCCGCAGGCTGCCGAACCATTGCCGAGGGTTGTTGCGGGCTGGACGGTCAGCGGTGCCGAGTTGGTAGTAGGCGTAGGCCAGGGCGGGGTTGTAGGGATTGTGGTCGTATCCGTAGCGCTCGCCGCGGTAGGGGAGCTCCTGGCTGTCCTGACGCAGGGAGAGGCTGTTGGTGACCACCCCGAGCACCGGCGCACCCGCGGCCTGGATGCGCTGCAGGGCTTCTGCCGGAAGACGCCGATCCACCTTGTTGAGACTCACCAGCAGCATGATGCCGTCGAGATGTTCGGCCAGCAGGGCAGAGTCGGCCAGTCCCAGGGCCGGCGGGGTGTCGTAGAGCACCAGATCGTAACCACCGTTGTCGGCGATGTCGCGCACCAGTTCGGCCAGCCGGTGTGAGCTGAGCAGNCGGGGCGGATCGGGCGGCCGCTGCCCGGCCGTGATCACATCCCAGTTGGGGTGGTCGGGCAGCGTCTGCACCACCTCGCGCCAGGAGCGATCCTCCTGGGTGAGCAGGTTGGACAGGCCCTCGAGGTTGTTCAGCCCGAGGCGGTGATGCAGCTGCGGCTTGCGCAGGTCGGCATCCACCAGCAGCACCCGCTGGCCCAGTTCGCTCAGGGTCTTGGCCAGCAGCACGATCGCCAGGCTCTTCCCCTCCCCCGGTACCGAGCTGCTCAGCACCACCGACCGCACCTGCCGGTCACTGCTCAGGAAGCGAAGGCTGGTGTAGAGATTGCGGAACGCCTCCTGGTAGGAGAAGCGCTGGTAGCTGGCCATGCCGCCGCCGCCTCTGTCGAGCTCATCGAGCAGGAAGCGACGGTCGCGCCGCACTCCCTCGAAGAAGCTGATGTAGGGGATGTGACCCAGCAGGGGGATCTTCAGCTCGTCGCGAACGGCACCGGCAGTGTGGAACACATGGTCGAGCCGGTCGTGCAGCAGGGCTGCCGCTCCTCCGGCCAGGAGACCGAACAGCAGCGCCTGGAGCAGGCCGCGGCCCAGCGGTGGCTCCACCGGCACGGAGGTGACCGCCGCANGGCTGATCACCTTCCAGGGCACGTTGTTCTGAGCGATCTCGAGCTGAAACTGCTCGCGGGTGCGCAGATAGTTGGCCAGATTGCCGTCGGCGATCTCCAGTCGTCCCCGCAGATCCTCGTAGCGGCGCAGCAGGGCAGGCTGATCGCTGAATCGACCTTCCAGACGGTCGATCTGGCTCTTGGTGCCGGAGATCGAACTGTCGAGCTGGGTCAGGGCCGCATCCACCGCCTGCAGCTCCCGGCGCTGCAGCTCGGGCAGCAGGCGGGCGCGCGAGGCGATCAGCTCCTGGAGCATCGGTGAGTCGGCCCGGTAGGTGGCCTGGGCCTCGGCGATCTGGCCGTCCAGGCGCGCCAGGGCATCGAGGTTCGACTGGCTGGCCACCGACAGCGACAGACCGTCTTCGCTGGTGGCGGAGCCACTGCCGGAGCGGCTGCTGAATCCACGGGCAGTCAGCCGGCCGGCCGCCACATCCCGGCGAAGCCGCAGCAGCCGATCCCGTTCGCTCTGCTGCTGGAGCAGCTGGGTGCGCAGGGTCTCCACCTGGCCCCGCACCGCCTGGGCGTCCTCGGCGGGCATCAGCACGTTGTGCTTCAGCCGGAACTGCTCGAGTTCGCTCTGCAGTTCGGTGCTCTTGGCCCGCAGCACGGGGGCCTGCTTGTCGAGAAATCGCACTCCTTCGCTGAGCTTCTCGCGACGCTGGCTCAGGGCCCAGTCGAGATAGGCCTTCTCGGTGAGCTCAAGCGTCTGGCGCACCAGATCGGGATCGCCGCCCCTGGAGCTCACGGCCAGCACGCCACCGGCCAGGATCTGGTTCCCCGGCGAGCCACCCGCACTCACCAGCGAGATGTTCACCGAAGGGGGATTGCGGTCGGGGTGCTCACGGCGCAGTTCCGCATAGACCGGCTCCAGCACCGCGGGGCTCTGCAGCACCCGGATCAGCGTGGGCACATCGATCCGGCTGATGTTGCGAGCCACCGAGGAAATCGTGCCGCCTTCGGCATTGCCGCCCCCATCGCCCTCGTTCACCGGGTCGGAGATCAGCAGGCTGAAGGAGCCCTCGAACACCGGTGACACGATCCGCCGGGTCACCGTGACAGCGGCACTGATCAGGAACACAGCCACGAAGGCCGCCACGGCGGTGCGCCGCCGCCGTTTCAGGATCCCCAGCAGGGCCTGGAGCTGTAGGCCCTGGTCGTCTTCCTGGGCGTTCTCACCAGCCTGAGATCCCGAACCCTGGGGCACCATGTAGACACCCTGCAGGGCGGGGATGTCCGCCGGTGGCATGGCCTTTCCCCTGCCTGATGTGGCTCCGCTGCTGGTGGCCATCAGGCTTGAAGGGTCAGGCTCGATAGGTCTGGATACTGTATGGGGCATTGCTGCGGCGTGCCATTTCGATGGGCAAAACCGGAGATATCCGGGCGCGATTCCGAGTCGCACCCTCGCCAGGGATCTCTGNCCCCTTGCCGGCGCTCCGCTCCAGCTCCCGGAATGCGGCCGTCGCTGCCTGAATGGAGTTCTCCGCCCGCCAATTTCGAGCTCTCGCCCGCCTCACCTCGTACGTGCTTCTGGCGGTGTTCCTGATCAGTGTGTTGGCCGCGGCGCTGCCGCCACCGATCGAAGATCCCAGCCGAGCCCTGGCGTTGCTCGGCGAGGTTCTGGAGCGCTCCACCCTGCCGGTGGTGGGGCTGGTGCTGCTCCATGCCGGCTTCTCGGGCGCTGCCCTGCCGGCTCTCTGGGAAGTGGATCTGGCCGGCGTGGTCAGGNCCCTGCTGCGCCTTGCGGCGCTCGTGTACCTGCTCATGTCGCTGGNCCTGCTGNCCCTNGGCTTCCGCGTGGAGTCGCTGGGTGCCGGGCGTCTGCAGGCTGAACTGGAGACCCGCCTGGAAGGCCTGGCCACACTGCGGCAGGCGGTGGAACAGGCCCCCGACGNCCAGGCGCTCCGTGCTGTGCTGCGCCAGGACCCCGGCCTGATCGCGGAGATCGACCGCGAGACCAAGAGCCTTGCCCCGGCGCTGCCCCTGTCCGCCCAGCGGGATCTGGCCATCCGGCTGCTGATCCGTGCCCAGGCCAATCTGCAGACGGAGCACCAGTCCCGCCGAGCCGATGCGAGCGGCAGCCTGATCCGTCAGATCCTTCGCCTCGGGCTCACCTCGCCGTCTACGCCCTCTTCTACGCCGTGGCTGGCTTTCTCTGCCTGGCGCGCTGCCGGCGCTGCGGCTGCGTGTGCTGGAGCGGATCGAGCGCGAACGTCAGGACGACGACGCCCCACCCAACGGCGGCGCTGAGGGTGATGTTGAGATTGATGCTGAGGTTGATGCGGAGAAGGGCGGTCCTTGAAGCAGCGCTCCCCCGACTCGACGCTGCGGCTCACGCTGCTGGGCTGTCTGGCTGCCAGTCAGATCACCCTGGCCCACCGGGCCGATGTTCCCGACTTCGTGATCATGGCCTGCTTCATCTGGTTGGGTGGTTCACTCCCGCTGGTCGAATACGAGCTGGCCGGCGCAGCGAGCTCGTTGAGGGATCTGCCGATGCCTCAGTTTCTCGTGGGGATCGTGGCGCTGCTCTGGTCTCTGCTGGTGCTGACCCATGCCGCCCAGCTCTACGACCCGCTCCTGTGGTTCCTGCCGCTGGCGGTTCTGGCGGGTCTCGCTCTCCTGGCAGGACTGAGCTGGAAAGGGCGGCGGCTTCGGGAGGTGATCGTGATCGCCCTGCTCCTGCCGGCGCAGGGTCTGCTCAACGTGCTCTGGCCGAAGGAGCTGCTCTCCGAACTCACGGCCCAGAGCAGTGCCTTCCTGCTGTGGCTCACCGGCATGCCGGCCTACCCCGAGGGTCAGACCATCGTGCTGCCCGACCATGTGCTGTGGGTGGACGGGCTCTGTACCGGTTACCTGACGCTGAGCCTCAGCATCGCCACGCTCGTGTTGCTGGTCGTGCTGCTGCCGCCTGCTCCCCTGCCGGCGCGCTTCCGATGGGCCCTGCCCTGGCTTGGCGCAGCCGTGGTGGCGGCGCTGCTCGCCTCGGCGTTCCTGATCAATTCCGTCCGAATCGCTCTGCTCGCCTACACGGATCAGCAGCAAGCGGTGCCGGCGTCAGAGTTCTGGCGCAGCTTCGACTTCTGGCACCTCGGAGCCGGGGCCCAGCTGTTCTCGCTGCTGGCCAGTGGCTGGGTCTGCGGCACCTATCTGCTGGTTCTCGAAGCCCAGCGGCGTCATCGCACCCGATCGCGCATCGCCCCGTGAACCGGCGCCTCGCCGTGCTCGCCGCGCTCACCGGCTGGGCAGCTCTGCTGTCGGTGGAGAGCTGGTTCCGACCGGCGGGTCTTTCGCTTCAAGGTGGATTGCCCGATCGGCTGGAGTGGCTGGGGCGCTCCTACCGCCGCGTTGGCGGGCCTCCACCGTCCGCCTCGCTGGCCAAGCGCCTGCCTCGAAGTTTCCTTGTGCTCGATGCTTCCGATTACCGGTCGATCGCGGCATCCGACGCTGGAAGGTCCGGTGCCCCCACGGATCTGCGCCTGGAGCTCCTGGTGAGCACCCGCTCCGGTTGGAGCGGCGCGATTCCGGTGGACCAGATTGCTCGCTCAGGCTCTGAGCGCGCACAGTCAGGTCGCTGCGTGATCCTGGATGAATCCTTCCGGGTGAAGCAGGAGCTGCGCAGCTCCGAGGAGTGGCAGCGTTTCCATGGGCCCGGGCCCTCGGCCGGGACCAATCCGCTCGTCTGGCTTGCCGGGCTGCGCCCCTACCGCGTCAATTCGTGCCTTTGGCTGGAGGCACCTGCCGAGAGCTGAAGCGTCTCGCGGGCTCCCATCCCGAATGGATCGGCTTCAGCCGCGCAGCCCCCACCGAAGGCGCGCCTCCCGGCGCGTGAACTCGCTCACGCTCGGATTGGGTGAGGTGGGATCCACATGGGCCACCTGCTGCCACAGATCGCGGGGCGCCCAGCGCACGGTGTGGTGCACCTTGTCGTGCCGGACGACATGGCACCAGTGGCTCTGGCCGCAGGCGGCGCAGTAGAGCTGCTCGAGCCACTCGTTGCTGAGCACCAGCACCGGATAGGCCTGGATCACCAGCCTGGCGCGGCGCGCCGGCATGCCCCGCTGCTGCAGCTCCTCCGGGGAGAGCAGGTGCAGGAAATACTTGCGGCCCGTGCCCAGCAGCGGCTGATCGGGATGGGCCGGGCAGAGCAGCTNGGCGCCGCCNGGGGCCGCTGCCGGGTGCGCCNGCGGAGCTGTGACTNGGGGCTGATGGCAGANGCNGGGTGATCCCATGCAGGAGGGTCCGTTGGCTTGATCGTGCTCCAGCGTGACGCGACCTCTGTGTCGCCATGGTTACCGAGTCGTTGCTGGTCGTGTCCGCTTACTTCGCCGCCATCCAGTTGGGCCCGGCGCCGGTCTCCACCACCAGGGGCACGTCGAGCTGCACCGCCCCCTCCATCGCCTGCTTCACCAGGGCCGTCACCGGCTCGAGCGCCTCGGGGGCCGCCTCCAGCACCAGTTCGTCGTGCACCTGCAGCAGCAGCCGCGCCGGCAGGCCGCTGGCGCCGAGCTCGTGGTGCAGCCGCACCATCGCCAGCTTGATGATGTCGGCCGAGGAGCCCTGGATCGGCGCATTGGCCGCCGCCCGCAGCTGCTGCGCCTCCAGCCCGCCGCGGCGCGCCACCTCCAGGTCGATCTCCAGCGGATCCTTGCCGAGCAGCCGGCCGAGGCCGCCCGGATCGAAGGCGAACGGCCGCCGCCTCCCCAGGATCGTCTCCACGTAGCCGCGGCTCAGCGCCAGCCGCTCCTGCAGTTCCAGGAAGGCGAACACCTTCGGGTAGCGCTGCTTGTAGCGGCCCAGGAACTCCTTCGCCTCGGCCTGGCCGACGCCCGTCTCCCGCGCGAAGCGCTGCACGCCCATGCCGTAGATCACGCCGAAGTTGATCGTCTTGCCCAGGCGCCGCTCCTCCGGGCTCACCGTGTCCTTCTCCAGCAGCAGCCGGGCGGTGAGGGCGTGCACGTCGTCGCCGGTGCGGTAGGCCTCGATCAGCACCGCCTCGCCGC
>NZ_LFEK01000016.1 GCF_001039265.1 Synechococcus sp. GFB01
GCTGGCCTGGAGCGCAGCCGGCGCACCTCGCCCTCGGCCTCCACATCCACCGCGACGGTGGAGCCGGCCGGGAAGCTGCCGGCCAGGATGCCCTTGGCGATCGGTGTCTCCAGCTCCCGCTGATGGCGCGCTTCAGCGGCCGGCGCCGTAGACCGGGTCGTAGCCTACCCCGGCGAGCCAGTCGAGGGCGGACGCATCAAGTTGGAGCGCCAGCTTGCGATCCTCCAGGCGCCTGGCGAGCCGCTGCACCTGCAGCTCCACGATCTGGCGCAACTCCTCCTGCTTGAGGCTGTGGAAGATGATCGTTTCATCCAGCCGGTTGAGGAACTCGGGCCGGAAGTGGGCCCGCAGGGCCTCGTTCACACGCGCCTCCATCTCGCTGTGGCGCGCCGGATCGCCGGCCAGATCGAGGATCGANGCGCTGCCGATGTTGCTGGTGAGGATCAGGATCGTGTTCTTGAAGTCCACCGTGCGCCCCTGGCCGTCGGTGACGCGGCCGTCATCGAGGATCTGCAGCATCACGTTGAACACATCGGGGTGGGCCTTCTCCACCTCGTCGAACAGGATCACGGCATAGGGCCGGCGCCGCACCGCCTCGGTGAGCTGGCCGCCCTCCTCGTAGCCCACGTAGCCCGGAGGGGCGCCGATCAGGCGGCTCACGGCGTGCTTCTCCATGTATTCGCTCATGTCGATGCGCACCATCGCCTCGTCGCTGTCGAACAGCTGACTGGCCAGCGCCTTGCAGAGCTCGGTCTTGCCCACGCCGGTGGGCCCCAGGAAGAGGAAGCTGGCGATCGGCCGGTTGGGATCGCTGAGGCCGGCGCGGGAGCGCTGGATCGCATCGGCCACCGCCGTGACGGCCTGCTCCTGGCCGATCACGCGGGTGTGCAGCTCATCCTCGAGATGGAGCAGTTTGTCCATCTCGCTCTGCACCAGCTTGCTCACCGGGATGCCGGTCCACTTGGCGATCACCTCGGCGATGTCGTCTTCGGTGACCTCCTCGCGCAGCAGGCTCTTCTCGCCGCCCGTCTCATCGGCGCTGGAGAGCTCCGCTTCCTTGGCGGCCAGTTTCTTGTGCAGCTCCGCCAGGGTGCCGTATTCGAGCTCGGCGGCCTTGTTGAGGTCATAGCTGCGCTTGGCCTGCTCCACCTGCAGCTGCACCTGCTCGATCTCCTCCTTCAGGGCGCTGAGTTCATCGATCGAGCCCTTCTCCTTCTGCCACTGGGCATTGAGGGCGCTCTGCTGCTCGCGCAGCTCGGCCAGCTCCTTCTCGAGACGCTCCAGTCGGTCCTTGCTGGCCGGATCCGACTCCCGCCCGAGCGAGAGCTTCTCCATCTCCAGCTGCAGGATGCGGCGATCGAGCTCGTCGATCTCCTCGGGCTTGGAGGTGATCTCCATCTTCAGCCGCGCCGCCGACTCATCCACCAGATCGATCGCCTTGTCGGGCAGAAAGCGGTCGGCGATGTAGCGGCTGCTCAGCACCGCCGCCGCCACCAGGGCGTTGTCGGCGATGCGCACGCCGTGGTGCACCTCGTAGCGCTCCTTGAGACCGCGCAGGATCGAGATCGTGTCCTCCACCGTGGGCTGATCCACGAACACCTGCTGGAAGCGGCGCTCCAGGGCCGGATCCTTCTCGATGTGCTGACGGTGCTCGTCGAGGGTGGTGGCGCCGATGCAGCGCAGTTCGCCGCGGGCCAGCATCGGCTTGAGCAGGTTGCTGGCATCCATGGCGCCGCCGGTGGCGCCGGCGCCCACCACGGTGTGGATCTCATCGATGAACAGCACGATCTGGCCCTCCGAGGCGGTGACCTCCTTGAGCACGGCCTTGAGCCGCTCCTCAAACTCACCGCGGTACTTGGCCCCGGCGATCAGGGCGCCCATGTCGAGCGCGATCAGCTGCCGGTTCTGCAGCGCCTCCGGCACGTCGCCGTTCACGATGCGCTGGGCCAGCCCCTCCACGATCGCGGTCTTGCCCACGCCGGGCTCGCCGATCAGCACCGGGTTGTTCTTGGTGCGGCGGCTGAGGATCTGGATCGTGCGGCGGATTTCCTCGTCGCGGCCGATCACCGGATCGAGCTTGCCGTTGCGGGCCTCCTTGGTGAGATCGCGGCCGTACTTCTCGAGCGATTCGTAGGTGCCCTCAGGGTTCTGATCGGTCACGCTCTGGGAGCCGCGGATCCCCTTCACAGCCTCCCGGAGCTTGTCGGCGCTGGCCCCGGCCTGGGAGATCAGCTGCTTGCCGCAGCGGTCGTCGATCGCCAGGGCCAGCAGCAGGTGCTCGATGGCGATGTAGCTGTCGCCGAAGGAGCTCTTCAACTCGTTGGCCTGATCCAGCACGGCATTGAGGCCCTTGCCGAGATACACGTTGTCGGGCGGGGCGCTCAGCGAGGGCTGGCCGCCGATGAAGGCATCCACCCGCTGGCTGAGGGTGCCCACATCCACGCCGGCCTTCTCAAGGATGCGGCTCGCCAGANCCTGCTGGGCCAGCAGGGCGGCGAAGAGATGCTCGCTCTCCATCTGCTGCTGGCGGCGTAGCTGGGCCAGCTGCTGGGCGGCCACCACGGCGGCCCAGGCCTTTTCGGTGAACAGCTCGGCGGTGGGATGCATGGAGACCCTCCCCGTGAATGCAGTGCTGTGTTCAACCTATGGACTCCGGGCGAGGTTGGAACCCCTGCAGGCCGAACCGGATGGGGTGGTGAACCGTCCTTGCCGCCGCGGTGGCAGGCCGGCCTACGGTGCCGGCAGTTCGATCACCCCCGAACCCCTGCCGCAGAGACGCACCGGGCAGCCGTCCGGGCCGTAGATCGCATCCGCCTCCGAGAGACAGCCCCGCGCGTTCTTCGCCGCCACCTGGGAGGGGTCGATCCGCAGCGGCTGGCTGTCCGCCTGGCCGGGGGGCACCAGCAGCGGGCAGCTGCCGGCCAGCCGCTGCTGCCCCCAGGCCGCCGGCACGCCTCCCGCAACAGGCCAGTTCGCAAGAACAGCCGTGCCCAGCAGCACGGTGATGGAGCCGCCCATGGCCCCACAAGGCTCAGCCGGGAGGCGATCATGCGCCGGAGTGCTCGATCCTCTCCCCATGATGCCCGCTGATCCGTTGCCTGCCTCCCCGCTGCCCGACCCTCACCTGGTGGGGCGATTGGCTGAGGCGGCCCGGGAGTTCGATGCCACCGCCAGCGATCCGGAGCGCAACTGCTGGATGGCGGTTCACCGGCATGTGCATGGCGTGCTGCCCTCGGAATATGACATCCGCGAGGTGCCCGAGGAGCTTTATCTGGCCGTGCTGGCCCGGCGGCGTGAGCTGGGTTGAGCGGATGGCGGTCTGGTTCGTGGCCGCCGCTGGCGCCCCGTCACATCAAAAAGCCCCGGCCGTGGCCGGGGCTCCGGGTTGGCGCTTCGATCGCGCCGGGGGCTGATCAGGCCCAGCCCTTGTCGGCCATCTCGATCACGTAGGAGGCCACATCCGCGATGTCGCCCTCGCTCAGCTTGCCGCCGAAAGCCGGCATGGCGTTCTTGCCGTTGGTCACCTGATAGGCCACGGCGGCTTCAGGGCCGCTGCTGTAGTTGGCGAGGTAGGCCTCGAGGGCATCCTTCTTGAGGGTGCGCTCGGCGTTCACCACATTGCCGCCGCCCATGTGGCATGCGGCGCAGTTGGCGGAGAAGATCTGACCGCCGTGGGCGGCGTCGGCGGCGAAGCTCGGAGCGGCACCCAGCACCAGGGCGAGGCAGAGAGCGATCAGAGAGAAGAGACGGCGCATGGAAGGGCGCTTCAGAGCACGTGCAACGGGCCAAAGTTAGGCCGAGCGGGGTCCCCCTGTGCCGCCCGATGCCCAGCTTCGAAACATTTGCCACACAGAGCGGCGGCGCGGCAGCCCCGCATCGGCCAGCACGGCCTCCAGTGTGGGGGCGTGGCTCACCAGGCCGAAGCGCTCCGGCGGGCTGATCGGTTCATGCACGAAGTGGCGCAGGCGGATCGAGAAGCGGTCCCAGCGGGTCACCTCCAGCCGCAGCAGGCGGATCAGCGCCTCCACCAGCAAGGGCCGGATCTCCAGGCCGAAGGGTGGATAGCCCAGCCCGCGCCAGCGGCACAAGCGCCGCACGGTGTCGTTCACGGTGATCGCCGGCTGTCCCAGCACCAGGCGGCGCAGCGGACCCTGGTCCGGCTCGGGATTGGCCCGGTGGGGGTCGGTGGCCAGATGGGCGCAGACCCGGGCGATGTCGGCGGCGTGAATGAAATGGAAGGAGGCGTCGACCCGCAGCCAGCGGGCCAGCCACAGCCAGGGGCAGGCCTGCTGCAGGCCCGCCGTGAGGTAGCTGGTGGGGAAGGGGCCGTTGCCGTCGACCCGCCCGCCGAACACCAGCGTGGGGAAGACCGCCACGATCCGCTCGGCCAGGGGATTGGCCTCGAGCTGCTGCAGGCAGAGCGCCTTGGTCTGGATGTACTCGGTGCCCTCGCTGAGGGCCTCCGGTAGCAGCTGCAGCCGCCGATCCAGCACCGAGGCCGTGGAGAAGTAGATCACCTGCTCCAGCCGCTGCGGATCGAGCAGCTCCAGCAGCCGCTTCACCGCCACCACGTTCACCGCCATCGCCCGCTCGGGATCACCCCAGGCCGTGGCGGTGTGGATCACCCGGGTGGCGCCGGCGATCGCCGCGGCATGGGGCTCGAGCTCGCGCAGGTCGCCCACCAGCAGAGTGATGCGCGCATCGCCGGCAGGCACGGCTTTGAGCCTGGCCGGGTCCCGCAGCAGCAGCAGCAGCTCGGCGTCGGTCTCGCGATACAGCAGGTCGGCGATGTGCTGACCCACGCAGCCGGATGCCCCGGTGATCAGGATCCGCTGGGGCTGCCGCTCGCCCGGGCCAGGGCTCAAACGGCGGCTCCCAGCAGCTCGTGCACCGCCTTGCCGGTCTCGAAGAACACGCGGGCGTTCTCCTCCGGCGTACCAGGCAGGATGCCGTGGCCGAGATTGAGAATGTGGCGGCGGCCGCGGGCCTTGCGCACCGTGTCGAGGATGCGGTCACGGATGGCGGCAGGGGTGCCGAACAGCAGGCCGGGATCCACGTTGCCCTGCACGCCCACGTGCTCAGGCAGGCGGGCGATGCCGTCGGCCATGTCCACGGTCCAGTCGAGCGACACGATGTCGATCCCGGTGCGGCCCATCCGCTCCAGCACGCCGGCGCTGCCGGAGATGTAGAGGATCAGGGGGGTGTCCGGGTGGGTGGCCTTCACCTGGTCGATCACCCGCTTCTGATAGGGCGCGGCGAACACGTCGTAGTCGATCGGGGAGAGCTGGCCGGCCCAGGAGTCGAACAGCTGCACCACCTGGGCGCCGCTGTCGATCTGGTAGCGCACGTAGGTGGCGATCGAATCGGCCAGATGGGCCAGCAGCTGGTGCAGCAGCGCCGGCTCCCGGAAGGCCATCGCCTTGATCACCGAGTAGGTCTTGGAGCTTTTGCCCTCCACCGCGTAGGCGGCCAGGGTCCAGGGGGCGCCCACGAAGCCGAGCACGGCGGCCTGGTTGCCCACGGCCTCGCGCAGCCGGCCCAGCACCTCGCCCACGAACGGCAGCGCCTCGGCCGGATCGAGCGGCCGCAGGGCGTCGACCTGGGCCTGGGAGCGGATGGCGGGCTCGATGATCGGTCCCTTGCTCTCGATGATGTCGAAGTCGATCCCCATGCCCGGCAGCGGCGTGAGGATGTCGGAGAACNAGGATCACGCCGTCGGGCTGGAAGGCGTGGAACGGCTGCATCGAGATCTCGTAGGAGAGATCGGGGTTCTCGGAGCGCTCCCGGAAGCCTGGGTGGCGGTCGCGCAGGTCGCGGTAGACCTTCATGTAGCGCCCGGCCTGGCGCATCATCCACACCGGTGGCCGCTCCACCTGCTCACCTCGGGCGGCGCGCAGCAGCAGGGGGGCTGTGGTGGACATCTGGGGACTGAACCGGGCCAGCCGCGAACCTACCCGACCAGCCCTCGCGATCAGGCCGTGGCTTCGCCCGCCCCGGCCGCTTCGTCACAGAGCAGGGCCTGGCTGCGTTTCTCGTCGCGGCGGAAGATCACCACGCTGAGGGGCGGCAGGCAGAGGTCGAGGGAGTGCTCATAGCCGTGGATCGCCCACGCGTCGGTGAACTTGCCGCCCAGATTGCCGAGATTGCTGCCGCCGTAGCGCTCTGCATCGGTGTTGAAGGCCTCCTCGTAGAACCCGTCCAGGGGCACGCCCACGCGGTAGTGGGAATGGCTCTGGGGGGTGAAGTTGGCCACCACCACCAGCCAGCGCCCGGTGGCGCTCTCGCGCCGCATGAAGCTGATCACGGAGTGGCGGTTGTCGTTGCAGTCGATCCACTGGAATCCGTAGTCGCTGAAGTCGTCGCCCCAGAGCGCCCGCTCGGATCGGTAGAAGGCGTTGAGGTCGTCAACGAGGCGCTGCAGGCCCCTGTNGGGCTCGTAGTCCAGCAGCTCCCACTGCAGATCGCCCCACACGTTCCACTCGGCCCGCTGGCCGAACTCCATCCCCATGAAGATCGTCTTCTTGCCGGGGTGGGTCCACATGTAGGCCAGCAGGGCCCGCACGTTGGCGAATTTCTGCCAGTCGTCGCCCGGCATCTTGTGGAGCAGGTTGCTCTTGCCGTGCACCACCTCATCGTGGCTGAGGGCGAGCATGAAGTTCTCGGTGAAGGCGTACCAGATCGAGAACGTCACGTTGTTCTGATGGAACTGGCGGAACCAGGGATCGAGCTCGAAGTAATCGAGCATGTCGTGCATCCAGCCCATGTTCCACTTGAGGTTGAAGCCGAGGNCGCCGATGTTGGTGGGCTGGGTCACCATCGGCCAGGTGGTGGATTCCTCCGCGATCGACAGGGCACCGGGGAAGTGCTGGAAGAGCACGTGGTTGGCCTGCTGCAGGAAGCGCACGGCCTCGGTGTTCTCGCGGCCGCCGTGCTCGTTGGGAATCCACTCGCCGTCCGGGCGGAGGTAATCGCGGTAGAGCATCGAGGCCACGGCGTCCACGCGGATGCCGTCGATGTGGAACTCCTCGAACCAGAACACCAGGTTCGCCACCAGGAAGTTGCGGACCTCGTTGCGGCTGTAGTTGAAGATCAGAGTGCCCCATTCCTTGTGCTCGCCGATGCGCGGATCGGCGTGCTCGTAGAGATGGGCGCCATCGAAGAAGGCCAGACCGTGCGCATCCTTGGGGAAGTGGCCCGGCACCCAGTCGAGGATCACGCCGATGCCTTCGGCATGGCAGCGGTCCACGAAGGCGCGGAATTCATCGGGGCTGCCATAGCGGCTGGTGGGGGCGTACCAGCCCGTCACCTGATAGCCCCAGGAGCCGTCGAAGGGATGCTCCGAGATCGGCATCAGTTCGATGTGGGTGAAGCCGCGGGCCTTCACGTAGGGGATCACGCGGTCGGCCAGCTCGGGGTAGGTGAGCAGGCGGGCGCCGGGCTTCAGGTCGGCCGCCGGCACAGGCGGGCGGGCGGTGCCATCGGGTTCGATGTAGGGCTGATCCGCGGCGGCGTGCATCCAGCTGCCGAGATGCATCTCGTACACCGCCACCGGCTGGTCGAGCGGATTGCGGCTGTCTCGCTCCGCCATCCAGCTGCTGTCGCTCCAGCTGAAGTCGCCCAGCGACTCCACGATCGAGCCGTTGGCCGGGCGCACCTCATGGCGGAAGCCGTAGGGATCGGCTTTCTGGTAGCAGTGCCCCGCCTGGGTGCGGATCTCGTATTTGTAGATCTCGCCGCAGGCCAGGCCGGGCACGAACAGCTCCCAGCAGCCACCCATCCGGCTCTGCATCGGATGGTGGCGGCCATCCCAGCCGTTGAACTGGCCCAGCACCGCCACGCTGCGCGCATTCGGCGCCCACAGGCAGAACATCACGCCGCTGACGCCGTCGCGCTCGGTGAGGTGGGCACCCATGCGACGCCAGATGTGGTGGTGGTTGCCCTCGGCGAACAGCAGCCGATCCAGCTCCCCCATCCACTCCTCGCGGAAGGCCCAGGGATCGTGGGCCTCGTGGCTGATGCCGCCGCGCAGCACCCGCACCCGGTAGCCACTGCCGGGGTTGTGATCGAGGTCGGTCTCGAACACCCAGGGATGGTTCGGCGTCTCCATCGCCAGGCTGCGGTCGCCCAGCAGCAGCTCCACCCGCTCCGCATCCGGCATCCACACCCGCACCACCCAGCCGCCGGAGGCCAGCGGATGGGGGCCGAGCACGGCGAAGGGATGGTCGTGGCGGCACTCCGCCAGACGCCGGCCGTCCTCCACCATCCAATCCAGGCTGAGAACGGGCATCGGCCAGCAGCAAGCGCGCCGCGAGCTTAGGAGCCCCGGAGCGCCCGGGTCCCGTCGGGGTCAGCGGGCAATCCGGGCGTCCTGAGGGAAATCCACGCCGGTGATCTCGTTGTTGCCGTTGAGGATCACGAAGAGATTATCGGTGAGCCGGTTGAACTGGGTGTTCACCAGCACCAGCTGCCCCTCGCCCGACTTCTCCGCCTCCACCACCCGCACCACTCGCACGAAACTGCCGGTGAGGCGCTGCAGCCCGAGCCACTTGGTCTGCAGGCTGGAGGGGCTCAGCTCCGCCTGCAGCGGCAGGGTGAGAAAGCTGCGGGCGGTGACGTACTGACCCTTGCTCAGGGCCTCCACGAAGTTGCGGGCCACGATCGACGACTTCTCGTCGGTGAGGTCGAGGTGATAGCCGGCCAGCTGACCCCGCTCATTGAGCACGAGGAACAGATCGCGCGGCCCATCGGTGGTGCGCAGGCTTGCCTCCACGGTGGTGCTGCTGAGGNCGCCGCGCACGCTCAGCAGGGTCCAGCTCAGGATGCGGGGGTGGCGTTGCATGGTGGCTTGCACCCGCTCCGGGCTGCTCACCGCCTTGAGTTCATCGGAGAGCTGGCTGTAGCGCAGCTGGGCGTCGCCGCTCTGCACCGCCTTCAGGATCCGATTGGCCGCTTCCCGGGCGTCCGCCACGCTCAGGCCGCCACCCCTGGCGGCCGCCGTGGATCCAGCCGCGGCGCCCGAACCGCCGCTCGGGCCGGTCTGGGCCAGGGACTCCGCCGGGGCCAGCCCCAGCAGGAGGAGCGATGCCGAGAGGGGCAGGGCGGCCAGCCTCACCAGGGGGTCGAGGCGCAGGGGACGCGGCATCTAAGCGGGTGCGGCGAGCTCGCCCCAGTCTGCCCGAGCTGCGGCGGTGGAGAGGGGCAGCAGGCGGAGCCGCGCATCGGCGAGCCGGATGCTCAGGGTGATCACCCGGTGGCCTGCGCTGGGGCCGCCCCAGGCGGGTTCACCGCTGCCGGGATTCACAGCGATCTGAGGCCAGGCGGCGGCGGCGATCGACAGCCGCAGCCGCTCGCCCGGCCAGAGCCGCGTCCAGAGCGGCTGCAGCGACACCTGACGCCGTCGGGGCTCGAGGCAGTCGCCGCCGAGCTGGCGTGCCACGCCGGTGCAGAGCTGCTGCACCCGCCGGCCGCAGGGGCTCACCGCCGAGAGCGCCAGGCAGAGATCGAAGCCCGGCTGGTCGGCCATCACCACCAGCTCCACCAGAGGCTGACCCTCCAGGGGCAGCGGTCTCTCCAGAGCCGGGCTGGTGAAGCCGATCACGTCGTTGCGGGCGTCGAGATCACCCCGCTCGCAGGGGCCGGCATCGAGGCCGAGGTGGCCGCCCCGCCCTGGCACCGGCCGCCAGGGATCGTGCACCAGATCGATCCAGTCCGGCTCGGCGCTAGTGATACCGCCGTCGATGCCGCTGGGCTGGGTGGTTGCCGTCGCATCCGCGCTGCTGCAGGGCAGCAGCCGCTCCGGCGCCGCCAGGCGCCAGCAGCTCGCCTCGCAGGCCGGCGGGGCAGCTGATCCCGGTGCGGCGCGGCGCAGCTGCGGATCGAGCTCCAGCCACACGCCGCTGCGGCTGTCCTGCACCGCTACGCGACAGCGCAACTGGAGATCGGCCGGCAGCGGCTGCAGGTGATGGCGGAAGAAGGCGGCCTGCAGCTCATCCAGCTGCCGCCCCCAGCTCAGATGGCTCCAGGCGCCGATCCGCAGCCAGGGATCGCCGCCGCCGGCGCGGCAGCGGTGCCAGAGCGCCAGCACCCCGCCAGGTGGGGATCGTGCCAGCCGCCGATCAGCAGCATCGGTCGCCGCCAGAGCGCCTCCTGCGGCGCATGGCAGGGCCAACCCGCGGCGCTGGCCGGATCCCGCCGCAGCCAGCCCAGCGCCATCCCCGCCGGGTCGTGGCGCTCCAGCAGCCGTGGGCCCTCGCTCAGCCATCCGCCGGAGTCGAGGCTGCGGCGGATCTCCTGCCATCCCTCGGCGTCGCCGGCACGACGGCAGCGCTCCGCCGCCAGCTGCAGCCCCCAGCCCACACCCAGGGCCCACCAGTGGGCACCGCCGCTGCTGGCCCAGTGCAGCCGTTCATCCGGGCCGGCCATCGCCGGGGCGAGGCAGTCGGGCAGCTGGTCGGGGTCGTCGCTGAGGAGCTGGGTCAGTCCCTGGTAGGAAAACCCGTAGCAGCCCACCCGGCCGTCGCACTCCGGCAGCCCGCGCAGCCAGCGCAGACAGTCAGCCCCGTCGCGGCCTCCTGGGCGAAACCGCCGAAGTCACCGCCGGAATCCCCTCGCCCGCGTACGTCCTGCACCACCACCAGGAAGCCCTGGGCGGCGTACCAGCGCGGGTGCGCGTAGGTCACGGTGGAGGCGATCGCCCGGCCGTAGGGCTGCCGCATCAGCAGGGCCGGCCAGGGGCCACGGCCTGGTGGCTCCCAGAGCCGGCTGATCAGGCGGGTGCCGTCGCGGCACTCCATCCAGGCGTCGCGCCACTGAAGCGGGGCGCCACTTTGATCCAAGCGCTCAGCGAACGTCGGGACAGTGCAGGCCCACCACGTAGGTGGTGAGCACCTCGGCATCCATCATGCTGAGGTTCTGCTGCTGGGCCACCATCCGCACGGCCTCCGGGGAGGTGGAGGAGATTCCCTGAGTGTTGAGCTGGCGCAGCTGCTGGCAGAGGGCCTTGGCCTGCTCCGGATTCTGCCGCACGGATTCGAGGATCGCCGACTGGGCCAGGGCGAGAGGAGCCTGAGCCAGCAGGGCCAGCAGGGAGGCCACGATCGGCAGGGTGCGGGGCAGGGGCGGGCAGGTCATGCGCAGACCTGGTGAGCTGCTTTCATTTCAGGGCTGCAGGTGTGCTCCGGCAGGCCGGTTGGGTCAGTTTGTGGCCCGGCGGGCCTGATTGATCCAGCCCTGCACGGTTCCGAGCGAGGGGCCGGGTGCCGCCGCGCCGAGCAGGTTGCGCCGCAGCCGGCCCACCTGCCGCTGCAGCCATTGGGGGTCGGAGCCGGCCAGCCCCACCGGCGTGGCGATGCCGGCGTGCAGCAGCAGGGCCGCCACCTGCGGCTCCAGACCCACCTGCTCCACCAGCAGGGCCTGGCCGCGGAGTCGCCGCAGCCGCTGCTCGCTGGCGCCATCGGCCGCCAGAAGCCTCAGGGATGCATCATCGAGCTCGGCGAGCGCCTGCCAGCCCCGGATGCCGGCCGCTTCCAGCCGGCGCTGCTCCCGCGCGAAGTGGGGCGGCAGCTGCCAGCTCCCGTGGCGGCGCTGGCGGCTCAGGAGACCGACCGGAACCGGGGCGTCGTGAGTGTCACCTCACCGCTGCGCAGATCACGCTGCACTTCGGCCAGCACCACCGGTTCGCTGAGGCCGGGCTGCTTCGCTTCCACCCGCCGCAGCCGCACCGTGACGCGGCCGTCGTCGCTGCTGCGGCCGCTGCCGCGCAGGTTGCGGGCCACCTGCTCGAGGCTGGGCACCACGCGTCGGCCGGCAGGTCGGCAGGGGCGGCTGCGATCACCAGGTCACTGCCGTTGTCGAACACCACCGGCACGCTGACGGCCCCCTCCACCGCCACCCGGGGGGTGTAGCTCACCGCGAAGGCCAGGCAGGAGAGGGAGAGCAGCGCCGTGAAGCTGGTGATGCCCACCAGGCGGAAGCGGATTCCCCAGCGCTGCAGGTAGCCCGCCGTGGTGAGCAGGGCCAGCACGCCGCTGGCGGCGCCGAGCCAGGCACCGGCCAGCAGCAGGATCGGATCGGCGGCCATCGAGAGGGTCGGGACGGGCTTGGCACCGTCCTTATAGTTCGGCGCAGGCAGCGGCATCCGGCAGCGACCCGGCGTCAACACGTGATGGCGGTCTTGCCGCAGCCAGGACCGCACCGGACCCCACCCGGTCGGCCGAAGGGTCGCGGCCCGCTTCGACGCTCGGGATGGTTGCTGATCGGCGCCGCCGGGGTGGGGCTGATCGCTTTCGGCACCGACGGTCTGCTGCGCCACATCTATGGCCGTCTGCGCCCGCGCCTGGAAGCGGATCTGGGCTTCATCCTCGGCCGCCCCCTGGAGCTCGGGCCCTACCGGGGGGTCGACCTGAGCGGGGTTCAGATCGGGCCCAGCCGGCTGCGGCCCGGGGTCAGGGATCAGTCCAGCCTCACGCTGCGCGGCCTCAGCGTGGGCCTCGATCCGCTCGCCAGCCTGCGCCTCGGCCTGCCCGTGCTGCATGTGGGACTGCGGGGGGTGGAGGCCGATCTGCGCCGCAACGCTCAGGGCGAGTACTGGGTGCTGGGTGACACCGATCCGGCCGCACCGCTGCCCCGGCTCGACCTGCGCCTGCGTCTGGTCGACCCGGCGCGGCTTCGCCTGCATCCCGCCGGGGGTGGCTGGCGTCTGTCGGGCGGGATGGAGCTTCAGCCGCACCGTCGCAGCCTTGCCGTGGCGGTTGGTCTGCGTCCCCTGGGCTCCCGCGATGGTGCCGCCGGCCTGCTGCAGGGGCGGCTCGAGGGCCGCTGGGACCAGGACCGCTGGACGGTGGATCTGGCTGCCCGCCGTCTGCCCCTGGAGCCCCTGGCCCGGCTGGTTGACCTGCCCGGTGAGGTGCGCGGCCGCACCGATGGCCGCGTGCGTCTGGCCTTCGTGAGGAGCAAGCCCCAGTGCCATGGAGCCCTGCGCACCAGCGACCTGGGCTGGAGTCCGGCCGGCCGGCCGGACTCCGGCAAGCCGCTGCTGCAGCTGCCCGGACTGCGGCTGGAGTGCGAGGCGGATCGCCTCCTGCTCCCCTCCACCCCCTGGCGCTGGGACCGGCAGGCCGGCAGCGTGGCCGTGCGCTCCCGCTTCGGCCCAGCGGGCCTGCGGCTCGATCCGATCGAGATTCGCCAGGGCGGATCCTGGATGCGTCTGGCCGGCGGCATGCAGCCGGCCCCCAGCCTGGCGGGGCGCTGGCAGGTCGATCCCACCACCCTGCGCCGGCTGGTGGCCGTTCCGGCCGATCTGGTGGGCCCTCGGCTCAGCGGCGATCTGAAGCTGGCCGGCTCCTGGAGCCGCCCGCGCCTGGAGCTCACGGCCGCCCAGGCGATCAACCCGCTGCTGGGTCCCTGGAGCGCCGCCCTGGCCTGGGCGGAGCAGCGGCTCCGGCTGGAGCGCTTCAGCGCCCCGCATCTGCGTGCCCAGGGCAGTCTGCCGCTCCGGTTCAGCTCCGGCAGCGGGCTCAGCGCGGGCGACCTCGATCTGGAGGTGAGTCTGCAGCGCTTCCCCCTGCAGCGGCTCGATCCGGTGCTGGGCACCCAGCTGCGGGGCTGGCTTGATGCCGACGGCACGGTCCGCGGTCCGCTGAGCGCGCTGACGCCCGAGTTCCGCCTCACGGTCGATCAGCCCTCGGCGGGCCCGATCGGTCTCTCGGAGCGCTGGCAGGGCAACTGGTTCGGTGCCGGCGAGGGCGGTGGTCGGCTGGTGATGGAGGCTCTGGCGCCGGCCCCGGTTGGGGTGCTGCAGATGCAGCTCGACCGTCGCTGGGTGCCGGTGGCGGCCCGTCTCGAGCGCGCCGGTGGCCAGCTCAGCCTCAGCGGCACGCCGCGGCTCTATCGCTGGCAGGCCGAAGGCCTTCCCCTCGATGGCCTGCAGCTGGCGCTGGGCCCCGAGGGGCGCCGCCAGCCCGTGCAGGGACGGTTGAGCGGCGCTGGCAGCCTGGGGCTGCAACCCCTGGCCTTCCAGGGCAGGGCCGAGCTGGACCGCCCCATCGCCCTGGGCGTGTGGGGCCGGCGGGCCCGCTTCGAGGGGCGTTATGCCGACCGCCGCTACCAGCTCACGGGAGTGCTGGAGCCGATGGGCCAGGGCGAGCTGGAGCTGGCCTGGAGCGGTCGCTGGCAGGGGCCCTTCCAGGCCAGCATCCAGGCCCGACGTCTGGGGGGAGACGCCCTGCGTCAGCTGGCTCAGGCCTGGCCGCGCTGGCGCGGTGATGAGCCCGCTGCGGAGGGTTCCGCCAGCGATCTCGGCCTCCTCTGGATCAACCGTTTCGGAGCGAGCATCGACGCCCAGCTCCAGGCCCTTGAGGCTGCCCGGCAGCAGCTGGCCTGGGGCAGGGCAGCGCAGCAGCAGCGCCGCACCCCCCTGCAGCGGCTCAGCACCGTCGATGCCCTGATCGACGGGGAGATCAAGGTCTCGGGGCCCCGGCTCAGCCAGGCCCGCCTCGATCTGGATGCCCGGGCCCAGCTCTGGCGACCCGGCACCGACCGCTCCGAGCCCCTCGGCGAGGGGCCGGTGCTGCTGCGCTTCAACGGCCCGCTGCAGGCCGGCAGCGGAACCCTGGAGCTGGATGGGCTCTCCCTGGCGCTGCTCGGTCTGCTCACACCGGTGCCGCAGGAGCTGCGGGGAAGCCTGCATGCCCGCGGCCGCTACCGCCTCCGGCCCGGCGCCGATCCCGTGCTCGACATCGGCCTCGAGCTGGTCGATGGCCAGGTAGCCGGCACCGCCCTCGCTCTGGAGCGGGGTCAGCTGGAGCTTGACGACGGCCGCCTGCGGCTCGACATCGCCCTGCGGGCTGACGGTGCCGCCAGCAGCGTCGATCTGGCTGGGGTGGTGCCGCTCGATCCGGCCGTCGAGGGTGTGGAGCTGCGCCTCTCCAGCCGGGATGACGGGCTGCGCTTCCTGAGCGGTCTGGCCCAGCCGGCCCTGAAGTGGGAGAGGGGCAGCGGCGATCTCCAGCTGCTGGTGCGCGGCAGCCTCGATCGGCCGATCGCCAATGGCTTCCTGCGCTTCCGGGGGGCCGAGCTGGAGTTCATCGGGCAACAGGTGCGGGCCCTCGATGCGATCGTGCTGTTCGACTTCGAGGAACTGCTGCTCCAGGAGCTCACCGCCCGGGTGGGGCAGCGGTCAGCGGTCAGGGCCGGCTGAGGCTGTTCACGCCGCAGCCCGGCGAGGTCGATGGCGACCAGGCCCTGCAGATCCGCCTGGAGGACGTGCCGTTCAACATGCCCCGCATCCGTGCGGTGGCCGATGGTCAGCTGCAGGTGAGGGGCACCATGCTGGCCATGGACATTGGCGGCGACCTCTCCGTCGCCCGCGGCACCATCAATGTGGCGCCGGGCCAGCTGGAAGCCGGTGCCAACGGCCCCAGCGCCGGCAGCGTGCCCCAGCTGATCGAATCGCGCTGGGACTTCGGCCAGCCTCTCGTGCTCGTGGGTCCCGAAGTGGAGAGCGACGCGAGTGGCGCCCTGCGGGCGGCGATCCCCCGCTTCCGAGCGGTGGGCTTCGACAACCTGCGCCTCAGCCTCGGCCCCGATCTGATCGTGGGTGTGCCGAACCTGGCCAGTTTCCGCACCAGTGGTTCCCTGCGGATCAACGGTCGCCTCGACCCCAGCCTGCGGGCCCAGGGGTGGTGCGGCTGCTGCGCGGCCGTCTCAATCTGTTCACCACCACCTTCAGCCTCGACCCCGATGCGCCCAACGTGGCGGTGTTCACCCCCTCGCTGGGCCTGATCCCCTATCTCGACATCGCCCTGCGCACGCGGGTCTCCGACAGCCTCAACGTGGGCAGCGCCCCCCCCGGAAGCGAAAGCCTCTCACTGGCGGCCATCGAGGAGGTGGAGAGCAATTCCCTCAACCAGCTCAACCTGGTGCGGGTGTACCTCAGTGCGAGCGGTCCGGCGGATCGGTTGGCCCAGAACCTCCGTCTGCGCAGCAGTCCACCGCTGCCGGAAGACCGGCTGCTGGCGCTGATCGGCGGCAACTCCCTGCTGGGGCTCCCCGGTGGCGCCGCCGGCACGGCCCTGGCCACGGTGCTGGGTCAGTCGCTCCTTTCGCCGCTGCTCGGCAGCCTGAGCGATGCCTTCGGCGAGCGCCTCACCTTCGCCCTCTATCCTGCCTATGTGAACCAGGAGGTGACCAAGAGTTCCGAGCGACGTTCCGGACGGGTGCCCCCCCAGCTGGTGCTGGGCGCGGAGATCGGCCTGGACGTGAGCGAGCGCTTCAATGCCTCCGTGCTGGCGGCTCCGAACCGCTCGGATGTGCCGCCCCAGCTCAATCTCACCGTGAAGGCCACCGAGGCGCTCAGCGTGCAGGGCTCGATCGACAGCGAGGGGTCCTGGCAGACCCAGCTGCAGCTCTTCTTCCGTTTCTGATGGGCATTGTCTGATGGGGGTTGCGGGCGGCAGGGAGCTGATCGGTGTCGACCTGGGCGGCAGCGCGATCAAGCTGGGCGCTTCTCCGACGACGGCGACCTGCTGGCCGAGGCCGAGGTGCCCACACCCCGGCCGGCCATGCCCGGCGCCGTGACGACGGCGATCGCCGAAGCGATCGACAGCCTCGACCCCGACCGCCGCGCCGATCGGGTGGGGATCGGTCACCCCGGCCCCAGCGACAGGGCCTGTCGCATCGCCCGGATCGCCATCAACCTGCCGGGCTGGCGCGAGGTGCCGCTGGCCGACTGGCTCGAGCCGATGCTCCGGCGCCGCGTCACCTGCGCCAACGATGCCAACTGCGCCGCCATCGGCGAGCTCTGGAAGGGGGCGGCCCGGGGTGCAGGGGATGTGGTGCTGCTCACCCTGGGCACCGGCGTCGGCGGCGCGGTGCTGCTCGGGGGAGAGCTGTTCACGGGGCACCGCGGAGCTGCGGCCGAGCCCGGGCTCATCGGCCTGCAGCCCGATGGTCCCCACTGCAACAGCGGCAACCGCGGTTCCCTGGAGAGCTACTGCAGCATCAACGGGCTGGCCCGGCTCAGCCCGCTGCCGCCGCGGGAGCTGGCGCGCCGGGCCGATCAGGGCGACAGCACGGCCCTGGCGGTGTGGGCCGAGTACGGCCGCCTGCTGGGGGTGGGAATCAGTTCGCTGCTCTATCTCTTCACCCCGGAACTGGTGCTGCTCGGCGGCGGGCTCAGCGCCGCCAGCGCCCACTTCCTGCCGGCGGTGTGGCAGGAGGTGGAGCAACGGGTGCTCGCCGTGAGCCGCGAGGGCCTGCGGATCGAGCGCTGCGCCCTCGGCAACGGCGCCGGCCGCCTCGGCGCCGCCCGGCTGGCCCTGGAGCGCCTGTCCTGATACGGGCGGAACGGCGGCTTGGGATGATGCCCCGATGAACCCTGCCACCGTTCCCGACCCCAGCCCTGAGCTGCTGCAGCGTGCGGCGGCCGTGCGCCGCAGCGCCATGGCCCTCGCCCAGCGCAGCGATGGCGAGCGCCAGGCGGCGCTGCAGGCCATGGCCGACGGCCTCGAGGCCTGCCGCGAGGCCATCCTGGCTGCCAACCGCGCCGATCTGGAGGCTGCCGCCGCCGATGGGCTGGCGCCGGCCCTGGTGGCGCGCCTGAAGCTGGACGGAACCAAGCTCGATGGTGCCATCGAAGGGGTGCGCCAGGTGGCCGCCCTGGACGATCCGGTGGGCCGTCGTCAGCTCCACACCGAGCTTGACCAGGGCCTCGAGCTGGAGCGCATCAGCGTGCCGCTCGGGGTGGTGGGGGTGATCTTCGAGGCGCGCCCCGATGCGGTGATGCAGATCGCGGCCCTGGCGATCCGCTCCGGCAACGGCGCCATCCTCAAGGGCGGCCGCGAAGCCAGCCGCAGTTGCGCCGCGATCATCGAGGCCCTGCGGGCGGGCCTGGCCGGCTCGGCCGTGGCGCCTTCGGCCCTGGAGCTGCTGACCAGCCGCGAGGAGAGCCTGGCCCTGCTGAAGCTCGACGGGCTGGTGGATCTGATCATCCCGCGCGGCTCCAATGCGCTGGTGCGCTTCATCCAGGACAACACCCGCATCCCCGTGCTGGGCCACGCCGACGGCATCTGCCACCTCTACGTCGACGCCGCCGCCGACTGTGATCAGGCCCTGCGGGTGGCGCTCGATGCCAAGACCCAGTACCCGGCGGCCTGCAATGCGATCGAAACCCTGCTGGTGCATGAGGGTGTTGCGCCGCTGTTCCTGCCCCGGGCAGTGCAGGCCTTCGCCGCCGCCGCCGTGGAGCTGCGCGGCGATGCGGCGGCGATGGCGCTGGGGGTGAGCCATGCCGCCAGCGAGGACGACTGGCGTACCGAATACTCCGACCTGATCCTGGCGGTGCGCGTGGTGCCCAGCCTGGACGCGGCGCTCGAGCACATCGCCACCTACGGCTCGCGCCACACCGACGCGATCTGCACCACCGATGCCGAGGCCGCCGAGCGCTTCCTGGCGGCCGTCGACAGCGCCGGGGTCTACGTCAACTGCTCCACCCGCTTCGCCGACGGCTTCCGCTACGGCTTCGGCGCCGAGGTGGGCATCTCCACCCAGACCCTGCCCCCCCGCGGGCCGGTGGGGCTGGAGGGCCTGGTGACCTATCGCTACCACCTGCGCGGCGAGGGGCACATCGCCGCCGACTACGCCAGCGGCCGGCGCCGCTTCAGCCATCGCAGCCTGCCCCTGTGAACGGCGATCGGATCGTGGTGCGGGGGCTGCGGCTCTGGGCCCACGTGGGGGTGCTGGAGCAGGAGCGGCAGCGGGGCCAGTGGTTCGAGCTCGACCTGGAGCTGGCGGTGGACCTTGCCCTGGCCGGCGCCAGCGACCGCCTGGACGACACGCTCGACTACAGCCGTCTGATCGGAGCCCTGCAGCAGCAGGCGCGCTGCATCCGCTGCCAGACCCTGGAGCACTACAGCAGCTGCATGCTGGATCGGGTCGAGCAGCTGTTCGGATCGGTGCCGGTGCATCTCGAGCTGCGCAAGTGCAACGCCCCCGTGCCGGGTTTCGCCGGCCTGGTGGCAGTGCGGCGGAGTCGTCACTGGGGCTTCTGAGGGCGGTTCAGCAGCGCAGCAGCCAACCGCGGCGGTCGTGGAAATCGGCGTCCGGCCCGGGATGGTGCAGGGCCCAGTAGCTGAGGCCCCCATCCTCAGCTTCGATCACGGCCGTCACGCCCACCTGCAGCGCTCCGGCCGCGGCCAGCTCGCGGGGCAGGGGGCAGGTCAGCCGCAGGGTCAGCCCCAGGCCAGCCGCGCCGCTGCGGGTCACCGTGAACGGCAGCTCTGTGAAGCAGGGTTCCACCTCGAGGCCCTGGCGGTAATCGCTGAGCCGGTAGACGTTCCAGTCGCCGCTGGGGGCCAGATTCACCTCCCAGTAGGGCGTCTGACCCACAGCGCCGATGAAGGCCTCCAGACAGGTGTGCTGCCAGAGGCCGTCGCGCCGCCTGGGCCGCTCGCCGGCGGGCGGCAGGCGCACCCCGGCCAGACCGCAGAGCTCGAACTCCAGCTGCAGAAGAGCCGCGGATCCGCCGCTGCGCCGGATGGCCAGCCTCCCCCCGATGGCCAGATCGCCAGGAGCCGGGCCCGGCAGCGCGCCAGCCCCACCCACGAAGGGCACCAGCCTGAAGGGCTGGCAGGCTTCGGGCGCCTCGGGCTGCGGATCCATCAGCTGAGCTCCTCGATCAGGCTGCGGATCGCTCCCTCCTGGGCCTCGATGCTCTCGGTGAGCCGGAACTGCACGAGGGCCCGTTCGAGGTTGTGGCGCCCATGCCGCACCTTGAAGTACACGTTGCCGGCCAGGTGATCGGTGAAGAAGCGCAGACCCAGCTCGAAGGGCAGCAGCCGGATGGCGTCGTAGAGGTGCTCCAGGTCGGCGGCACTGAGGCAGGAGCGGGCCTCGGCCAGATAGCCCTCCAGCATGGAGCGGCAGATCGCCAGGTCGAAGCGCACCGCCGCCAGGTCGGTGGTCTCCTCGCCGGCGGGGTTGCAGCCCGAACGCAGGCAGTCGCCGATGTCGTAGTGCAGCAGTCCCGGCTTCACCGTGTCCAGATCCACCAGGGCCACGGCGCAGCCGGTGCTGGAGCAGAGCAGCACGTTGTTGACCTTGGGATCCCCATGGATCGGCCTGAGCCGGAGGCGACCCCGTTCGCGGGCCCTCTCCAGCACGGGCACCAGATCGAGCCGCTCGTCCACGAACAGGCGGCAGTGGTCGCTCTCGGGGCAGCGCGGCACCTGGCTGGAGGCCAGCACCCGCTGGTACTCGGCCAGATAGCGGGGGGTCATATGAAAGCCCTCCAGCGTGTCGGCCAGCCGCTCGGGCGGCAGGTCGTCGATCAGCCGATGGAAGCGACCCAGGGCGCGGCCCACCTCCCGGGCGTGGTCCAGGCTCTGCACCGTGTCATAGCAGCAGGAGTCGGCCACGAAGCTGAGCATGCGCCAGGCCTCGCCCTGATCCTCCAGCCAGCTGGATCCAGCCGGGGCATCGGAGGCATCGTTGGCTGCCCCACCAGGGGAGCTGCAGGGGATCAGCCGGGGCAGCTCCCAGCGCCCGTCGCCGGGGAGTCTGCCCAGCCGGGCCTGGCGGGCGGCGGCATGGGTGCTGAGCACCCCCAGGTTGGCCATCACCAGATCCGGTCGCGGGAACACCTGGGTGTTGATCCTCTGCAGCACCCCCCGCGCCCCGTTGCTGGCGTGCACCAGGTAGGTGTCGTTGATGTTGCCGCTGCCCAGGGGTTCCACGGTCTCGACCGGGGCGCCGAGCGCGAAGCGGCTGGCGATCGCCAGGAGGCGTTGCTGATCCATCCTGCGCTCAGGCCTCGGCCGCCACGAGGCCGGAATGGCGGATCAGGGCCTCGCTGCTGGGTGGACGGCCGCGGAAGGCCTCGAAGATCTCGGCCGGCGACCGACTGCCGCCGAGCGCGAGCACCGTCTCGCGGAAGCGGCGGCCGGTGGCCACCACCTCATCCTCCACGTCGAGCCCCACCTCCTCGAAGGCGCTGAACGCGTCGGCGCTGAGCACCTCCGCCCACTTGTAGGAGTAATAGCCGGCCGAGTAGCCACCCGCGAAGATGTGGCTGAAGGAGCAGAGGAACGCGTCTTCCGCGATCGGCTCCAGCACGGTCGTGGTGCGGGCGATCTCGCGCCGCAGCTGCTCGGGGCTGCGGCCGCAGTCGGGTGTCCAGACGCTGTGCAGGCGCAGGTCGGTGAGGGCGAAGTGCACCTGGCGCAGGGTGGCCGTGCCATTCATGAAGGTGCGCGCCGCCAGCAGCTTGCGGTACTCAGCCTCGGGCAGCGGCTCGCCGGTCTGCCAGTGGCGGGCCATGCCCATCAGGGTGGCGCGGTCGTAGCACCAGTTCTCCATGAACTGACTGGGCAGCTCCACCGCGTCCCACTCCACGTTGTTGATTCCGGCCGCCTGGGGGCGCTCCACGGTGGTGAGCATGTGCTGGAGCCCATGGCCGAACTCATGGAACAGGGTCTCCACCTCCTCGAAGGTCATCAGGCTGGGGGTGTCGCCCACGGGCGGACTCTGGTTGCAGATCAGGTAGGCCACGGGCAGCACCGGTTCGCCGGCGCGGCTCACGCTCCGGCCCAGGCACTCATCCATCCAGGCGCCGCCACGCTTGCTGCCCGGGCGGCTGAAGGGGTCGAGATAGAAGGTCGCCAGGGTCACGCCGCTCGAGCCGTCGAGCACCCTGAAATGCCGCACGTCCGGATGCCAGGTGGGCGCAGCGCCGGGATCGCTGCTCACGATGCGGATGTCGAAGAGGCGCTGGCAGAGACCGAACAGCCCCTGCAGCACCTGCTCCAGCGGGAACCAGGGCCGTAGCGCCTCCGAATCGAGCTCGAAGCTCTCGCGGCGCAGCCGTTCGGCCCAGAAGGCCACATCCCAGGGCTTGAGATCCTCGGCCTCGGCAGCGCCGTGGCGGGCGGCGCATGCGCGCAGCTGCTCCAGCTCGCTTCGGGCGATCGGATAGGCCGCGGCCCGCAGCTCCTCGAGCAGCTGCTCCACCTCGGCCACCGAGCCGGCCATCTTGCTGGCCAGGCTCACCTCGGCCCAGCTGTCATAGCCCAGACGCCTCGCCTGCTCCAGCCGCAGGGTGAGGATCCGCTCGATCAGGGGCCAGTTGTTGAGCTCCCCGCTGGAGGCGCGGGCCACCTGGGCCCGATAGACGGTTTCGCGCAGGTCGCGCCGCTCGCTGTATTTCAGAAAGGGGATCACGCGTGGCATGTCGAGCCCCATCCGCCAGCCCGGCTCGCCGGCATCACGGGCCGCCTGGGCGAGCAGCTGGCGCAGGCTGTCCGGCAGCCCGGCCAGCTCGGCCTCCTCGCTGAGGCAGAGGCTCCAGGTGTTGGTGGCATCGAGCAGGTGATTGCCGAAATCGCTGGCGAGCCTGGCCAGCTCGGCCGTGGTGGCGTTGAAGGNCTCCTGATCGGCTCCCGTGAGGCCCACCCCGCGCAGCTGCATGTCGCGCCGTTCGGCCTGAAGGATGCGCAGCTGGACGGGATCGAGGTGCGCAGCGTCGCCGGTCCGGCTGCTCTGGTGCTGCTCCAGCAGCCGCTCCAGGGCGCGGTAGATCGGGACGCTCTGACCGGCCCGGCTGCCGAAGGCCACCACCGCTCCCTGCTGATTCTGGTGCGCCTGGCGCAGCTCCGGCGAGTTGCACACGCCGTTGAGGTGACTCACCACACCCCAGCTCCAGCGCAGCCGCTCGCCCAGATGGTGCAGGGGATCCATCAGCTCACTCCAGCAGAGCGGGCTGGTCTCGGCGAGGCGTTGCTCGAGCCGTTGCTCGAGGCCGGTGAGTTCATCGTTGAGTTCCTCCAGCAGCCTGGGGATGGCCTGCTCCACCTGTTCCGCCGTGATGGCCGCGAACTCGGGCAGGCCCTCCCCGGCGAGCAGCGGTAGTGGGGTGCTGGATGGGGTCTCGGAGCTGTGGATCACCGGGGCGGCGCGGTTGCTGCTGCCATTTCAGCGGAGCGGCGGGGCCCTCGTCGCCTCAGCCCAGGACGGGGATCCGTCCCAGGGCCACGGCGCCACTCTGGCCGAGCTGGCTGGCTAGGGCGTTGGTGGACGCCTCGTAGAAGTCGATCGCCACCCGTGGCCAGAAGCCGATCACCAGGGTGGGCACCAGCAGGGTGAGCCCGATCAGCAGCTCGCGGGGGCGCATGTCGCCGGTGACGGCGAGGGCCGGGATGCGGGGGCCGAAGAAGACGCGCCGGCAAAGGCTGAGCAGATACACGGGCGTGAGCACGAGGCCGATGGCGGCCAGCACCACGGTGATCACCCGGAAGCTGGTGGTGAAGCCCTCGTTGGCGGTCACGCCCAGAAACACGGTGATCTCGCTCACGAAGCCGCTCATGCCCGGCAGGGCCAGAGAGGCCAGGGAGCTGGCCAGGAAGAAGGCGAAGGTGATCGGCAGGGCCTTGGCCAGGCCGCCCATGTTGGGAATCGAGAGGGTCTCGGTGCGCTCGTAGAACACCCCCGTCACGAAGAACATGGCCGCGGCGATCAGGCCGTGACTGATCATCTGCAGCATCGCGCCGCTCAGCCCCAGCGCGTCGATCGCGCCGATCCCGAGCAGCACGAAGCCCATGTGGCTCACCGAGCTGCAGGCGATGCGCCGCTTCACGTTGTCCTGGGCGAAGGCGTTGAGGGCTCCGTACACGATGTTCACGATGCCCAGCACCACCAGCGCGGGCGCCAGGGTGAGATGCGCCTCAGGCAGCATCTGCACGTTGAAGCGCAGCAGCGCGTAGCCGCCCATCTTCAGCAGCACCCCCGCCAGCAGCATCGACACCGGAGCGTTGGCCTCGCCGTGGGCATCGGGCAGCCAGGTGTGCAGGGGGAACATCGGCAGCTTCACCCCGAAGCCCACCAGGAAGCCGAGGTAGCAGAGCAGGCCGAAACTGCCGCCGGGGCTGCGGGCTGCCAGCTCGCTGAGGTTGAAGGTGACGGGGCCGTGCAGAGCCAGGGCCAGACCGCTCACCAGGATCAGCAGCGAGGCGGTGGCGGTGTAGAGGATGAACTTGGTGGCGGCGTACTGCCGCTGCTTGCCGCCCCAGATGGCGATCAGCAGATACACCGGCACGAGTTCCAGTTCCCAGGCCAGGAAGAACAGCAGGAAGTCCTGGGAGAGAAACACCAGGCCCTGGGCCGAGGCCTGCACCAGCATCAGGGCGAAGTAAAGTCGGCTCTTGCGGTTGATGCTCCAGCTGGCTCCCACCGAGAGCAGCGTGACCAGCCCGGAGAGCACCACCAGGGGAGCCGAGAGGCCATCGGCCGCCAGTGACCACTCCAGCCCGAGGGGGGCGACCCAGCTCACCCGCTCCACCAGCTGGAGCTGGCTGAGGCTCCCGTCGAAGTGCTGGCTGAAGCAGAGCAGCATCAGCACCAGATCGGCCAGCAGGGTCGCCAGCGCGAGGCCGCGGGGCAGACGGGGGTCGGTGCCGTCGCCGGGCAGCAGGGGCATCAGCAGCGCCACCGCGGCCGGCAGCAGCACGATCACGCTGAGCCAGGGGAAGACGGCTGGGATCTCGGTGGCAGGGGATGGGAACGCGGACAGAAACGGCAGGTTCGCGTCCATCCTTCCTGTCCGAGCTCAGGGTGGAATGTAGGGCAGCGGCTGCCCTGGCTGGGTACTAATACTCAGCGCCCTGGCCGGGGGCGTCGGGCAGCGGCTCCCAGCGGCTGCCTTCCTGCTGCAGGCCCAGAACCTCGCCGCGCGACTCCACGCCGGCCCGGTGCCAGGCCTGCACCATTGCCAGCCGCACGGCCGCTGCCGCCTCGGCACTGCACAGGGCCAGCAGGCTCGGACCGGCACCGCTGATCACGCAGCCCCAGGCGCCCGCCTCGATGGCGGCCTGGCGCACCTTCTGGCCGCCGGCGATCAGCCCCCAGCGGTAGGGCTCATGCAGGCGGTCGTGCATGCCGTCGCTGATCAGGTCGCCGCTGCCGGTGCGCAGCCCCTGCAGCAGCAGGGTGAGGGCGCCGAGGTTCATCACCGCGTCGGCCACCGGGATCGCCTTGGGCATGGCCCGTCGGGCCTCGCTGGTGGTGAGTCGGATGGCCGGAATGGCCACCACCGCCACCACCCGTGGCGACCACTCACAGCGCACCACCCGCCAGCGGTGCGAGGCCGCCTTGGCGGTGAGGCAGAGCCCGCCCACCAGGGAAGGCACCACGTTGTCGGGATGCCCCTCGATGTCGATGGCCAGCTCCAGCAGCTTTTCCTTGCTGAGCGGCTCCCCCACCAGGCATTGGCGCCGATCAGGCCGGCCACGATCGCCGTGGCGCTGCTGCCCAGGCCCCGGGCGGGGGGCACCGCCAGGCGCACCCGCGCCTCCAGCCCCACGGGCTGCTCGCCGGCCTCCTTCCACACCCGCTGGGCCGAGCGATAGACGAGGTTGTCGGGACCACCGCGCAGGTGGGAGCCCTCGCTGCCCTCGATGATCAGGTCGAAGCGCTCGCTGCCGCCCTCGATGCAGCGCATCTCGAACACATTGTCGAGCTGCAGAGCCGCTCCGAGGCAGTCGAAGCCAGGCCCCACGTTCGCCGTGGTGGCCGGCACGTGCACCACCACCCCTTGTCCGACCCGGGGGCGCGTCATGGTTATTCCTCTGCTGGCGTCAGTGTCTCAGTTCAGCCATCGGCGGCCAGCAGCATGCGGGCCCGGCAGGCGGCGCTGAACGTGCCGATCTCCGGGTCGGTCACGGCGGTGATCGGGATCGGCTCCAGGGCGGCGCGCAGGCGGCCCTTGGCCAGGAAGGCCATGCTGAACAGTGACCCCTGTAGCTCGCCGAGCAGTTTGCCGGCGGTGCCGCCGGCCAGCCACACCCCTCCGCGGCAGAGACCGGCCAGGGTGAGATCGCCGCACACCCGCCCATAGGCCGTGAGCCAGAGCTCCAGGGCCCGGCGGGCCAGGGGATCGCCGGTGGCCGCGGCCGCCGCCACCGCCGCCGGCAGATCGCTCTGCTCCCGGCAGAGGGGATGATCACCCGCGGGGTGCTCGTTGCGCAGCTGCCAGCGCGCCACATGGCCCAGGCCGGTGCCGCTCACCACTCGCTCGATCGACAAGCGCTCCAGAGCGAGGTCCTCGATCAGCCACTGGCGCAGCTGCCATTCCGCCGCTGTGCAGGCGGCGAACTCGGCGTGGCCCGCTTCACTGGCTACCGCCTGCAGACCCAGGGCGGTGGGAATGCCGTAGGCCACCCCCAGGCCGGTTCCGGCGCCCACCACCAGCCGCGGGGCGCTGGCATCGGGCTGGCCGGCGCGGATCGTGGCCCGCTGATCGGTCCCGAGATGGGGCAGGCCGTAGATCAGCACGGCGAAATCGTTCACCAGTTCCAGGCGTGGGATGCCGCAGGCCGCCGCCAGATGGCCCTCCTCGAGCTGCCAGGGCAGGTTGGTGAGGCGGGCCCGGCCCTGCTGCACCGGCCCTGCCACCGCCAGCGTGGCGGCGGCAGGGCCCTCACCGCCGCTCTCGCTGCGGCTGTCCTCCAGGAAGCGGCTCAGGAGCGGTGCCAGATCCGGCCAGTCGGCAGAGCCGTAGCGGCGGCTGCACAGCAGGCTGAGCTGCCCGGCCGCGTCCAGGCGGTAGAGGCTCAGCAGGGTCTTGGTGCCACCGATGTCGCCGGCCAGCAGCAGGGTCATCGCCTCGCTCCCGATCCGGTTCAGGCGACCGGCGCCGGCAGGCGCAGGCCTGAGGCCCGCTCAGCGTTGGCCCGCTCGGCGGCGTTGATCAGGTCGGCGATCGCCTGGCTGCCCAGGTCGNCGT
>NZ_LFEK01000017.1 GCF_001039265.1 Synechococcus sp. GFB01
GCCACGGTGGCGATGGTGATCCCGATCGCCGGCCAGCTCGCCCTCGGCCTGGATCAGCCCCACTGGCCTTCATCTATGCCGTTTTGTTCGGCGCCAGCCAGAGCTTCCTGAGCCCCGTCGGTTACCAGACCAACCTGATGGTGTTCGGGCCAGGCCGCTACCGCTTTCTCGACATCCCCCCGTTATGGACTGCCGCTCACCGTGATCATGACCCTGCTCGTTCCTCTGCTGATCTGCCGGCACTTCAATCTCTGAAGCTGCCGTGCCAGCATCGGCGCTGCCGAATCGGATCCACCGATCGACGCGGCCCGATTCAGCCTCCTGCGGCTAACCCTTCCCTCAACCGTTTCCCTCGTCTTCCGCCATGACCCTGCAACTCGGCGACACCGTGCCCGACTTCACCCAGAACTCCCAGCTGGGACCGATCAATCTCTACGACTTCGCCGGCGACAGCTGGGTGGTGCTGTTCTCCCACCCAGCCGACTACACCCCTGTGTGCACCACCGAACTCGGTGAGGTGTCGCGGCTCCGCCCCGAATGGGAGAAGCGCAATGTCAAGACCATCGCCCTGAGTGTGGATTCCGCTGAAAGCCACAAGGGCTGGATATGCGACATCAACGAGACGCAGAACACGACCGTGGATTATCCGATCCTCGCCGACGAGGACAAGAAGGTGGCAGATCTCTACGGGATGATCCACCCCAATGCGCTCAACAATCTGACGGTTCGCTCGGTGTTCATCATCGACCCNAACAAGAAGCTGCGCCTGCAGATCACCTACCCNGCCAGCACCGGCCGCAACTTCGACGAGATCCTCAGGGTGATCGATTCCCTGCAGCTCACTGACAACCACCAGGTGGCCACTCCGGTGAACTGGAAGGACGGCGACGATTGTGTGGTGGTTCCCTCGATCCCCACCGATGAAGCCCGCGGCAAGTTCCCCAAGGGCGTCACCGAGATCAAGCCCTATCTGCGCATGACCCCGCAGCCCAACCGCTGATCCGGCTATCATCCGCGACGATAGGAGATTGTCTTTGTGGTTAACAGGTGCTGTGATTTCAGGCACCATCATTAGGAAGTGTATCTGTCAAGCTGAATCTGTTCTTGATCGGACCTTGATCGGAACAGGGTAGGGACCCAAGGGGATGGCCATCGCTGTCCCCTTTTTNNCTGGAGAGCTGAAGATGATGGGAGTGAGAGTTGCACTGCACCCCTGATCCAGAAAGCTGCAGATGATGCACTATCAAATCGGTTTGCGCTGACGGCGAACCACCACCCGGAAGGCAATATGACCAGGGCCAATCTGCTTGATCAACGCGTCTCGTGCTTCGTGACGCAATTCTTCCAGAGAAGCCGCCGTGATGACAACAGTTGAGTTTGCAGTTGTTGCTTCTAGCAAGCCAGGCTCATCTCGACATACCTGGAAGATCACTTCGCGCACTGGNCTGATCATTCTCTGAATCGATGCTGGCCTTTCGGCTGGATGGCGTAAAGCAGACCAGGCACATTGATGTGGCTCTCTCGGCTCATAGATATGTGAGCCTGACTACCTTCCCTAGCCATAGAAAACACCATGAACCAGCCAGCGCCGCAGCAAGCCAGATCCAACCATGGACGCTAAAGCTCATGATGCCCCNNAGAAAGGCACTGATGTTGCAGCCGTAGGAGATGAAGCCGCCGAAGCCCATCAGCAATCCCCCACCAATCTGCCGCACGTTTCGCCAGGGGTTTGCGTGGATGGTCTGGATCCGCATGCTCTCCGCGGGCGGCCGCTGATACGAGGCCCTCGCCGCAATGGCCCCATAGATCACGGCGAGATCAGCCACCACAGCATCGTGCCGGATCCAGTTCCAGGGACTGCTCAGGAGTGCGGCCCGTGTTGGCTCTGACCAGAACACTGCGCCGGCGGGATTCCAGCCGAGCATCTTTGCGGTGTGTGCACCCGTCAGAGCCAGCCCCCAGAGCACTTTCCAGGGTTCCCCACTGACAATCAGCATCAGAAGCATCCCAACACCCAGTAACAAGGGAGGGCCCAACCACCTGGCCAAGGATTCTGGGCTTCTCGGCGCTTCATTCGGAGTTTCCGGCCAACTGGCCACGCCAAGCCCCAGCAACAGCGCCAGCACACCAAGTTGAATGCCAACCGCCATCCAGAGCGGAACAGCATCGGTGAGCACCAGGGGTGGCAATCCCTCGGGAGTAACAGCTTCGATGAGTGGACGCTGCAGAGATCCCGCGAAGACTCCGGCAATCAGGCCCGCAAGGATCCAGGCAAAACCACCATTTCGAGCTCCCGCTGAGGCCAGGGTGCCACTGCCGCAGCGACCGGCCATCTGCATGCCTACCCCAAAGACAAACGCCCCCCCAACCAGGCTCCAGCGCAGCGGTGCCCGCGATAACTTGAGGCTCAGGGCGAACGGCTCGGGCAGTGCCAGGAGGATGGCAGTCCCCAGCACCAGGATGATCATCAGCATGGCGATGCGATACACGCCGCTGGCATCCCCCCGGGTGACCAGCCTTCGAATCGGCTCTGTGAATCCGAAGCGGAACTGCACCAGAGCGAACCCGATGCCGCAGCCAACCACCCAGACCAAGCCTGTGCTGAGATCGCCAGCCCCCNAGCCCACGCCCAGCAGCAGGGCGAACACCACCCAGATCAGCCGCCGGACCTTCACGGCCTGCCCTTGGCTTTGGGTGCATCGCTGCTGCCGCTGTCACAAGCCAGAACCGCCATGGGCACCATGNCGTTCCAGCACAGCATTCCAGTCAGCAACAGCAGCACAGCGTGCATGGCGCGGCTCATGGCTGATCAGTTCTTGACAGCCGATGCACCGGGCCCGGTCTGCACAGGGTGCTGGGTTGCGCTGTATTCGGTCCAGGATCCCTCATAGATGCGAACGTTTGGATATCCCAGCAGGTGCTTGAGCACGATGTACTGCAGGCTGGCTTCACGACCGGTGCTGCACGACACGATCACTGTTTTCTCTGGCGTGACACCGTGGCTTGCAAAGAGTTTTCGCAATGCTTCCACTGATTTGAGCTTGTGGGGATTCTTGAGTGCCTCATCTGGATTGTTGGCCTCTGTGACTGATTGCCAGGTGATATTGATGGCTCCGGGTATGTGGCCGTTGCGAATGAAGGTCTGTTCAGTGCCTTCAAACAGCCCTTTCGGTCGTGGATCCACGATCACCACATCCGGGCGGCCCACCAGGGGAAGCAACTCCTGCAGGCCGATCGCGAGTCCGGGCGTCGTGGTGGGCTTGAACGTGCCGAACCTGTAGCTGGGGAAGACCTTCGTGACCGGGGCTCCGGAGGCTTTGTAGGCGCTGAAGCCCCCATCCAGGATGCCCACCTTGCTCACTCCGCTCTTCTCAAGGATGTAAGCCACCAGGGAGGCGCCCAGCACATTGGTGCCGTCCGAGTACACCAGCACCTTGTCACGGTTGGAAATCCCAGCTCTGCTCAGCAGATTGGCCAGATCACCAGCGGGCCAGATCTGAAAGGGCAGCTTGCCGTTCGGTCCCCGAAACGCCTGCTCGGATAGGTGTACGGCATTGGGCAGATGGCCACTGATGTAGTCGAGCGGCGGCACGGGGCGCACATCCAGGATTTTCCACTGCCCGCTCTGGGCTGCTGAGGAGGCTTCGGCGGGCGAGAGAAGGTTGATTTCGGTTCTGGCGTTGGCCGGCAAGGCAGCGCTGATGGGCGAGAGGACGGTGATGGCCAGGGCGCTGGTTCCCGCCAGGAACCAGCGACGCGAGAACGACATCCGAACCATTGGTGCTTATCCCGATTGGAATATGTCACAAAACTAATGAGTCAGTCCGCCCTGCCCATGTGACCCTTGACACCTAGTGCCGTGCCTACTGCAACACGCTCTCGTGGATTGGTATCGCCCATAGGAAGTCGCGATAGAGGTCGGTGCTCAGGTAACACTCGCCGGAATCAGGCAGCACGACCACGATGGTCTTGCCGGTATAGGCCTCCTCGCGGGCCAGCCGCAGCGCTGCCGTGGTGGCGGCGCCGCAGGAGATGCCGGCCAGGATGCCCTCCTCCCGAGCCAGGCGTTGCGCCATGGCGATGGCGTCGATATCGGTCACAGTCTCCACGCGGTCGACCAGCGCCAGATCGAGATTGGCCGGCACGAAACCGGCACCGATGCCCTGGATCTTGTGGGGACCGGGCCTGAGTTCCTCGCCGGCGCGGGTCTGGCTGATCACCGGACTGCTGGCCGGTTCCACCGCCACCGAGACGAGCGGCTGGCCGAGGGTCTGCTTGATGTAGCGGCTCACGCCGGTGATCGTGCCGCCGGTGCCCACCCCCGCCACCAGCACATCCACCTGGCCCTCGCTGTCGTCCCAGATCTCCGGGCCGGTGGTGTCGTGGTGGATCCGGGGATTGGCGGGGTTGGCGAACTGCTGCAGCAGCACGTAGCGGTCGGGATCGGAGGCCACCATCTCATTGGCGGCACCGATCGCTCCCGCCATGCCCAGCCGCCCCTCGGTGAGCACCAGATGGGCGCCGTAGGCGGTGAGCAGCTTGCGCCGTTCCAGGCTCATCGTCTCCGGCATGGTGAGGGTGAGCGGGATGCCGCGCGACGCCGCCACGAAGGCCAGGGCGATGCCGGTATTGCCGCTGGTGGGTTCCACCAGTTCCTTGCCGGGGCCGAGCAGGCCGTCCTGCTCCGCCTGCCAGATCATTGCCGCTCCGATCCGGCACTTCACCGAGAAGGCCGGATTGCGGCCCTCGATCTTGGCCAGCACCCGCGCCTTGCATCCCTGGGTCACCCGGTTGAGTTGCACCAGGGGTGTCCGGCCGATCGTGAGGCTGTTGTCGGCGAAGATGGTGCTCATGGGAATCAGCAAATCAAGGCAGGAAAAAACCCCCGAAGAAAGCTCCGGGGGCTATACGGCTCAGGCGCTGTGCCTGGTCATTGGGTTGGGCTGATGCGATGTGACGCGGGTGGCCTGTAGCAGGAGTTGTTGAATCCGGCCTGCTTCGGAGCTGGTCAGAGTGAGGAAGAGATCCTGGCGGTCGCTGATCTCCAGCTCGCCGTCGAGCTCCCAGTGAAGGCACCAGGGGGGCGAGAAGGAGCTCATGGCAATTTCGGGATCAAGAGATCTCCTCCGCCAACCGCCACCAGCTGGCCATCCAGTCGGAACCGGCTGAGCAGCTTGGTGACCGTGACGCGCGTGAGACCGCACAATTCGGCCAGAGCGCGGTGGGTGAGATTGAGTTCATTCAGTGACAACCGGCAACCTCGGCTGCTGAGCTGACCATGTCGGCGGCGATCCAGGTGAGCAGCGACATCAGCCGATGCTCAGCGATCGGATGCGTTGGATGGTGAGCAACTCTGCCAGCATCTGGCGCTCACGGCGCAGATGCTGGTGCTGATCGTCTGGATTGAGCTCGATGTGCTCCACCACAACTGTGGTGAGGCACTGCAGTTCCATCGGTTGCAGGGCTGGGTCTTCTGAGCTGATCACATCGTTCGGGCCCCACAGGCCCAGCGTGATGCTCTCACCTTCCGCGTCCCAGGTCGCAGAGCGTACGTAGCCCTCCAGGAGGCGCCAGCTCATCGCCTCAGGAAGCACATCCTGGGGGTGAAGCGTGAGTCGCAAGGGACGCTTGAGCAGTGAAGTGGTCATGGTGTCGGCGGGCGTGGGGCGGATCTGCAGCAGCAGGAAGCAGGACAAACCGAGGCATTCGACAACAGGTGGCCATGGGGCGCGAGCAACTGATCAGGATTATGCACCTACCGATGGGAATACCGGTATTCTCAGGCACACAACAGGGCTTCCCATTGGCCCTGCGGCGCGGCCATGCCTGATGGAGTCGGAATCCAGGCGGGGGGCTCAGATGTAAAACATGGGCTGGGGTTGCCTGAGGTTCTCCCGCTCCTGCACCAGCTGCGCCAGGCTGGTCTGGGCCAGGACCTCGCTGCGGGCCTGATCTGCCCGCTGAGCCAGGGCCTTCAGGGCCAGAAAGCCTGGGTCCTCCCGGTTGCCTGGTGCTCGCTGGTGCTCTCGCCCTCAAGGCAGGTCTCTACCTCGGCGATGCTGATCTGCTCTGGGGAGCGGGTGAGCTGGAACCCTCCGTGGGGGCCGCGCACGCTCTTGAGAAACCCACCTTTGCGCAGGGCTGTGAGCATCTGCTCGAGGTAGCGCTCGGGGATGCCATGGTTGCGGCTGATTTCCCGCGTCTGCAGCAGGCCCCCGGAGACATGAGCCGCGGCCAGGTCCAGCAACGCCACAAGCCCATACTCCGTTTTTGCGCTAAATCCCATCTCCCTACCGGTAAACCGTCCCATTCTTGCAGGCAAAGAACGGCGCCTGCCGGGGAATGGGGCCTGCCCATGTGCCTGAGAGCACATCGGCAAGGCCGGAGACGCGGTACCTTCACGCAGTTCTCGATCGAGAAACCGTGAATTCTATTTCGTTCGCTTCTGCCAGGTCCCGCCGGGTTGTGCTCGTGGGTCTGGCTGCCGTGCCGTTGGCGCTCGCTTCGGCCGCAACCCTTGGCACGCCCCTGGTGCAGGCCCAGCAGCCGCCCCAGCCCCAGACCATCACGCTGGTCTCCTATGCCGTGACAAAAGCGGCTTACGACAAGATCTTTCCCCTGTTCGCCGCAGACTGGAAGAAAAAGACCGGCCAGACCGTGACTTTCAAGGGCAGCTACGGCGGCTCCGGCTCCCAGACCCGTGCGGTGATCGACGGTCTCGAGGCCGATGTGGTGAGCCTGGCCATGGCCGCCGACGTGAGCAAGATCCAGCAGGCGGGCCTGATCAAGCCGGGCTGGGAGAAGGAGAACCCCAACAACTCCACCCCGATCAACTCCACGGTTGCCGTGTTCGTGCGGCCGGGCAATCCCAAGAAGATCAACAGCTGGAAGGATCTCGACAACAAGAATGTGGATGTGGTGCTTGCCAATCCCAAGACATCCGGCGGCGCCCGCTGGAACTTCCTGGCTCTCTGGGGAGCCATCACCCGCACGGGTGGATCGGAGGCCCAGGCGCGCAGCTTCATCACCGGGGTCTACAAGAATGCCGATGTGCTGCCCAAGGACGCCCGCGAAGCCACCGACTTCTTCATCAAGCGCAAGCAGGGCGATGTCCTTCTGAACTGGGAGACCGAGGCGATCCTGGCCAGGCGCAAAGGGGAGTGGACCACCCCCTACAAGCTGTTCAGTCCCAACGTGCTCACCGAGCAACCGGTCACGGTGGTAGACAAGGTGGTCGACAAGCGCGGCACCCGCAAGGTGGCCGAGGCCTTTGTCAAGTTCCTGTACACTCCCGCTGCCCAGAAGATTTTGTCGACAACGGCTTCCGTCCGGTGACGCCAGAGGGAAAGGCCTATGCCCGCGGCAAATTCCAGAATCTCGAATTCTTCAAGGTGGGTGATTTCGGCGGCTGGTCCGGCATCGACAAGAAGTTCTTCGGCAAGGGCGGGTCTGGGAGCAGATCTTCTCCAAGACCCGCTGACGGCCAACGCCTCACACGCATCCAGGCCCTGGCCGCCAGCCAGGGCTTTTTCATGGCGCTCGCCACCCCTGAGAGGCCGACCCATCAAGGATGCTAAGATCAAGACCTATTTCCGACCGGCTATTGTGACAATCTACGCTCATCGCATCCTGGCCTTCCCTCTTGCCCTTGGAGGGGCTCTCCTGTTGGCATCCTGCGCGGGGCCAGGCTCCCAGTCCTCTGCTCCGAAGGGGGCGGCCGACCGTCAGGAGCTTCTGCTGGTGAGCTACGCCGTGACGAAGGGGGCCTATGCGCGGATTCTGCCCCGCTTTGTGGACAGCTGGAGAGCCAAAACCGGCCAGGAGCTCACGATCAAGACCAGTTACGGCGGATCTGGCAGTCAGGCCCGTGCCGTCATCGATGGCCTTGACGCCGATGTGGTGACCCTTGCGCTCTCGGCTGACGTGCTGAAGCTTGAAGAAGCCGGTCTCGTGGATGCCGGCTGGGAGCAGGAACTGCCCAACAGGAGCATCATCACCAACTCCACAGTGGCGTTTCTGACCCGGCCTGGTAATCCCAAGGGCATTCGCTCCTGGGCTGACCTCACCAAGCCCGGCGTCACGGTGGTGACGGCCAACCCCAAAACCTCCGGCGGTGCCCGCTGGAACTTCCTGGGGCTCTGGGGCTCGGTCACCCAGACCGGTGGCAGTGAGCAGCAGGCGGAGGCCTATGTGACCAGCGTCTACAGGAACGTTGAAAATCTCCCCAAGGATGCTCGCGAGGCCTCGGATGTGTTCCTCAAGCGCGACCAGGGTGATGTGCTACTCAACTACGAGAATGAGGCTCTTCTCGCTACTAAGACGGGTGATCTAAAAGCCCCATTTGTGGTGCCTGAATTGAATATCCGCATCGAAGGTCCCGTTGCCGTCGTTGACAAGGTGGTGGATCGCAAGGCACCCGCAAGGCTGCTGAAGCTCTGGCCCAGTATCTCTACACCGAAGAGGCCCAGGAGATCTTTGCCGAGGAGGGATTCCGGCCCACCAACCCTGCTGTGTGGCAGCGGGTGAAGGATCGCTTTGCTCCAGTGAAGCGCTTGTTCTCGGTGGAGGATTTCGGCGGCTGGAAGGTTGTGAACAAGACCTTCTTCGGCGACGGTGGCATCTGGGACCGCCTCTTTGCCAAGACCCGCTGAACAGGTTATGTGTGAACTGCTCGCCCTCAATGCCAACACCCCCACCGACATGGGCTTCTCCTTCAGGGGGCTCAGCCGCCGTGGCGGTGCGACCGGTGAGCACGCCGATGGCTGGGGGCTGGCCAGCTTCAGCAGCGATGGCCATGGTCTAACTGTCGTCAGGGAGGACGCCCCAGCAGCGTTTTCAGCTCTGGCCGATCAACTGGCCCACCGCTCCCCGACGGCCCTGGTGTCGATCGCGCACATCCGCAAGGCCACCCAAGGGGTTGTGGCGCTCGAGAACTGCCATCCTTTCTCTCGCACCTGGCAGGACCAGACCTGGGTGTTCGCCCATAACGGCGACCTGAGTGGAGACATCCCTCTGGGCGATCGCTACCGGCCGTTCGGCTCCACCGACAGTGAGGCAGCTTTCTGCTGGATCCTGGAGCAACTCGATCAAGTCAGTCCTGATCCCGAGGATCGCGGGGCCCTGTTCGCGCTGCTGCACCACTGCGCCGGGGAACTGGCCCGGCGGGGCACCTTCAATGCCCTGATCAGCAATGGTCGCTGGTTATTTGCCACGGCCACCACTCGCCTGCATTGGCTCACGCGCCGGGCGCCGTTCCGCAGCGCCACCCTTGCCGATGTGCCGTTGCAGGTGGATTTCGCCGCGCTCACCACCCCTTCAGACGTGGTGACAATCCTCAGCACCGAACCGCTCACCACCGATGAGCACTGGCAAGCCTTCGAGCCCGGTGAGTCGATGCTGCTCGTGGATGGGGAAATCCACCGGCGCCGACGCGGCGAGCTGGCCATCACGGTCGCAACAGGAATGTCAGCCCTACCGCCAGGCCCAGCAGGACGACCACAGCCCGAAGCTGTGCCGGGCTGACGCGGCTGGCCAGTCGCCCCCCAGCAGCCCGCCGAGTGAAGACCCCAGTGCCATCACGATGGTTGCAGACCAGTCGAGCCTGCCGGACGCCACGAACAGCAGTGCCGCCGCCAGGTTCACCTGCAGGGCCAGGCCCTGTTTGAGGCCGTTCAGGCGGGTGAGGCTGTCGTTGAGCAGCACGGCTAGCACCGCAAGCAGGATCACGCTCAGGCCAGCGCCGAAGTAGCCGCCGTAGATCGAGACCAGAAACACCGGCAGCGTTGCGGCGCTCTCCAGCCCGTGCCGGTTCAGGGGGTTCTGCTTCGCCAGCAGCCATCCGCGCAGCGGCTCCTGCAATGCGAGCAGCCCGGTGCCCAGCAGGATCAGCCATGGCACCAGCATGTCGAAGATCGCTTCGCCACTCCGCAGCAGCAGCACGGCGCCCAGGAGCTCCCAGGGCCGCTGGCGGCAACAGCAGAAGGGCCCGCCCCCGCTGGCCCGCCAGATCGCGCCGCTGAGCAAGAGCGGCGCCGCCATATCCGGGCAGCAAGGCCACGGTGTTGGTCAGGTTGGCCGTGACTGCAGGCAGGCCCACGGCGGTGAGCACTGGAAAGCTGATCAGGGAACCTCCGCCGGCGATCGCATTCACCAGCCCGGCGGCGATTGCCGCTCCACTGATCACGAACAAACTGGCAGCACTGAGGCCGGTCTGCATCAAGTGTCAGCCATGATCGGAGTGCAGCAACAAACCGCTCACCAGGGCGATGACTCCCACCCCCACAAAGAGCGAGGGATGACTGCCCAATATAACTGCCAACCAGGTTCCCAGGGCGACAACCAGCCAGGGGCTCCGGCGAGGCCAGCGATCGAAGGGGTAAGTGTGTCGGAGCTGATTGTTGTGACCCCTTGCCTTCCGATGATCCATGCCGCCGTGATGGGTGGGCTCAACTGATGAGCCTTGAAGATGAGGCGATTGAAATGGCCCAACTCTTCATCTCTGGCCGCTTCTTGATATTTCTAGACAGCCAGGATGGGCTAGTGGGGTGGCTGGCGTTACAGCGGCTTGTGCCCCGGCCACGCCTTCCTGGATTTGGCTCTGCACCTTGACGCTGAGACGTTGGTGGGCTTCAGGGGAAGGCTTGCGTAATGCCAACGCCCCTGGTGACGCGGCCAGAGTCAACCGTTGACGAAGACCCGCCGAGGTTGTCGCCAGATCAAACGGAACCAAGACCCCCTGGATGGCTGTGGAGCAGGTGCTTGGGAGTTCACCCTCACGACCCAGTCAGCCCCCCAGCTTCCAGATTCCCTGCTCGATGCACACCAGGGTGATCACGATCCCGATCGAGTGTCTCCGCAGTACTACTCGATCGGGAGAGTTGTTCAGCCTGCTCGGCACAAGGGTCGCGATGCGCATCAGCTTCTGGCCCAGCGTATGAGTCGAGCATCATTCTTACAACGATGTTGACGGCTTGCCGAGAGAGGTCGCGGCCTGGATCGCCAGTAAGCCACCCCAACAGGTCGCTGCCGTAAACACGTATTGATAGCCTGCCTGGCATAGGCGATTGCCAAGGTCCTGGGCCGGCATCCACCCTTCTGCCAGGCAAATCAATGGTGTTTCTTGATCAGGAATCATGTTGTTGATGCTCATGCTTGTATCACTGGGGGTCAGTTGAAGCGTATTTCTAAGCTGAGCGCTGACTGGCGTAGCCATTCTTCTACCACCACGATGGCGCCTTCGAGTGCCAGCCGTCTCAGTTCGAGTGCGCCAACGCTGTGGCACTGCCCAGATAGCACTCGTGTGGCATCGCTGTCGTTGTTGTGCGAGACATGTTCAGGCAAGTTCATCGTTGATCTGAAACTCGTGTTCCTGTAAGCATCGCCGAATGGCTGAGATCTCGATGTGCTCAGAGGCATTGATGGTTGTGCCGCCGCTCACCGGCCCCTCCTCGTCAGCCAGCCAGGATCTGAATACATGCGTATGTCGCTCGGAATACCGTACTATATGGCCGATCGGGTCATGATCGGCCCATGCCGATTGATGAGATCTTCGCTGCCATGGCTTCCGACCGTGTCCCACCCCCACCCCCTCCACCGAGGACGCCTGCGTCCGTGTCCGCGGAGGATCTTGCGCAGCTCTCCGTGTTGCCGGGAGTCTGCCTTGTGGATGTTCGGCCGCGCCGCCTTTACCATCGCAGCCATGTTCCCGGCAGCCATTCCATCCCTGCAGGTCTGCTCCTGGCCGGTGAGCTTCCGGAAGGCGACTTGGTGCTGATCGGGGATGATTCCGCCGAGACGGAGGCGGTGATCACCCGTCTCCACGAGCTGGGCTACAGCCGCCGTATCCGCTACCTCAATGGTGGCTATCCAGCCTGGGTAGCCCTCCACCCCGCTGGAGAGACCCGGCCCTGGAGCCTGGGCCTTGCTGATCCCCGCCAGTTGCTCGGAGGGCCGGCCCTGTTGATCGCTGCTGGCCTCACCCAGTCTCTCGGGCTGCTGGGGCTGGGCCTGGTGGTGTTGCTGGGCCCGTGGGCCCTGGCCAGGAGCCGTGCCTGAGCCCACAAGGATTCCGGGCGGCTGGCGTGTGGGCGATCCCGCTGGCCAGCGCCGCTTTCAGGCTCTGGCGGGACTGGATCCATTGCTGCTTGAGAGCGGCGAGAGTCTGCCAGATGTGAGCCTGGCCTACGAAGCCTGGGGCACTCTCAACGCCGAGCGATCCAACGCTGTGCTGCTGCTCCACGGCTTTTCCGGGGATAGCCATGCCAGTGGCCCTGCCGGCCCCGGCCATCGCTCGGAGGGCTGGTGGAACGGCCTGATCGGTCCAGGTCGAGCGATTGACACCGACCGACTGTATGTCCTCTGCCCGAATGTGCTGGGTGGTTGCCAGGGATCCACCGGCCCCTCCAGCCTCGCGCCTGACGGCAGGCCCTATGGGTCCCGCTTCCCCTCCCTGTCGATCCGCGACTTGGTGGCGGCCGAACAACGCTGGGCCGATGCTCTCGGCATCGAGCACTGGCATGCGGTGATCGGGGGATCGCTGGGCGGGATGCGGGCCATGGAGTGGGCCATCGCTGCACCAACACGCTTGGATCGCCTGGTGCTCCTTGCCACCACCGCCGCCTGCACGCCGGAGAACCGTGCCTTTCACAGCACCCAGATTCAGGCGATTGAGCTCGATCCAGCCTTCTGCGGTGGTGATTACTACGGCGATCCTGGCGGTGGGCCAGTGCGAGGGTTGTCGCTTGCACGAACGATTGCCAGGTTGACGTATGGCTGTGAACGGGAACTCGAACGTCTCTCCCGACAACAACACGCTCACGATATCTGCCTTTTTCTTCAGCAGGATGCAGAGCACTTGACCTGTCGCTTCGATGCTAATAGCTATGTTCTCCTCACCAATGCCATGAGCAATCATGATGTTGGCCGCGGCAGGGGTGGCATCGCAAAAGCTCTCGCTGGGGTCCAAGCCCGAACAAGGGTTGTGTCGATCAGCTCTGATCGCCTGTTCCCTCCCCATCAACAGCTTCTATTGGCTCAGTGCCTCCATGCCGGCGTCACGTTTACATCAATAGAGTCGCATCTTGGACATGATGGTTTTCTGTTCGAGCAGGGTCCGCTGGATCCCATACTGCGACAGTCGCTTGGCTGAAGGATGATCAAGGAGGTTGTTCAATACGGCCATCCTGATTCCGGCCACAAGGCCTGATCCTGTGCAGGCTTCACGCGTGATTGTCTTGCAACGACTGGGCAGTTCGCAGATCTGCAACCAGCTGCTCGTGAGTGGTTGAATGCAATGAAGGATCCGCGTTTGGCAGCCGTGTAGAAGTACTCACCCTGGCACTCTTGGCGTCGACGCTGTCCGCCGCTGGGCATGGCTGGCATGGAGCTCCCGCGCGGAATGGGGAAGCGGGGCGATTCCACCGATCACACGGAACAGCCGCCGTGTGGCGCCCGCTACTGGGGGGCCTCGAAGGCTGTGTGGTTTGAACCACACCACCGTCACTGGAGCTGGAGCTAGCAAGGTCAATATCCCCATGCACCTTCATGGTCGTTGCTCAGGATCATTGGCCTGCGGCTCTGGATCAGGCGCTCCCCCCCTTCGACGACAACAGCCTGGCGATCGGCCATACCCCCTTGGTGCGGCTGAACCGTGTGCTGGGCCCCCTGGCACGCGCCACGGTCTACGCCAAGGTCGAGGGCCGCAACCCCGCCTATTCGGTGAAGTGCCGCATCGGTGCGGCGATGATCTGGCAGGCCGAGCAGGACGGTCTGCTCGGTCCGGGCAAGGAGATTGTCGAGCCCACCAGCGGCAACACCGGCATCGCCCTGGCCTTCGTGGCGGCGTCGCGCGGCATCCCGCTCACCCTCACCATGCCTGAGACGATGAGCCTGGAGCGGCGCAAGCTGCTGGCCGCCTTCGGCGCGCACCTGGTGCTCACGGAGGGTGCCAAGGGGATGCCAGGTGCGATCGCCAAGCTCAGGAAATCGCCGGCTCCGATCCCGACCGCTACGTGCTGCTGCAGCAGTTCGCCAATCCCGCCAATCCCCGCATCCATCACGACACCACAGGTCCTGAAATCTGGGCTTCCACCGCGGGACGTTTCGATGTGCTGGTGGCGGGTGTGGGCACCGGCGGCACGATCACCGGCGTGAGCCGCTACATCAAGCAGACCCTCGGCCGGCCGCTCGTCTCGGTGGCGGTGGAGCCCCTGGAGAGTCCGGTGATCAGCCAGACGCTGGCGGGGCAGCCCGTTCAGCCTGCCCCCACAGGATTCAGGGCATCGGCGCCGGCTTCGTGCCGTCCAACCTCGATCTCTCCCTTGTGGATCGGGTCGAGCAGGTGAATAGCGCCGAAGCCATGGATGTTGCCCGCCGCCTGATGCGGCAGGAGGGCATCCTGGCTGGCATTTCCAGCGGCGCTGCGGTGGCGGTGGCCTCACGCCTGGCCTGCGAAGAGGCCTTCGCCGGTCAGACGATCGTGGTGGTCTTGCCCGATTCCGGTGAGCGGTATCTCAGCACAGCTCTCTTTGAGGGGGTGTTCAATGACCAGGGACTGGTCCCTTGAATCAGGAGGGATGGGATCTGGCGGCGGTGGTCAGCCAGTTGCGGGAGTTCAGAGATCGTTGTCGGGGAGATGGCCGTACCTCCCCCCATCCGATGCCGCTGCCATCGCGGCAGGTGCTTACAGCTGTCGTCGACGACCTGGCGGCCGCCCTGTTTCCACAGCGCCTCGCCCTGCAGGCTGTCCGTCAGCCCGGCCAGGCCCTTCCCCAGGACAGCACGGACTATTTCGTGGGACACACCCTCGATACGTGCCTGCGCAGACTGCGCGACCAGATCCGGATCGAGCTCGCCACCCGGCTTGCGAGTCCAGGTGGGGAGGCAGGGATCGCTCACAGCAACGACATTCCGGCCGTCACAGGCTCTTCCCCGCGTCAGCTTCCCCAGGAGATTGAGCGTGATGCCTATGGAATCACGCGAGCTTTCGCCATGCAGCTACCTGCCATTCGTCGATTGTTGGATTCAGATATCGATGCGGCTTACCGGGGAGATCCGGCTGCACTGAGCCTGGATGAGGTCTTGGTGTGCTACCCGGGCGTGAAAGCGATCACTTCCCACCGCTTTGCCCATGCGCTGCATGGATTGGGCGCACCATTGGTGGCACGGATCATTGCGGAGAGTGCCCATTCCGCTACTGGCGTGGATATCCATCCCGGTGCGGTGATCGGTGAGAGTTTCTTTTTGTGACCATGGCACCGGTGTGGTCATTGGTGGGACAGCTGTGATTGGCAAGCGTGTTCGCCTTTATCAGGCTGTCACGCTGGGTGCGAAATCGTTTCCGAAGGATGAGAAGGGCTACCTGGTGAAGGGAGTTCCACGCCATCCGATCGTGGAGGATGATGTGGTGATCTATGCCGGTGCCACGATTCTCGGCCGCGTCACGATCGGCAGGGGTGCTCAGATCGGAGGCAATGTCTGGCTGACCACCAGTGTCCCTCCGGAAACCACGGTCACGCAAGCCGCGCTCATCTCTGAGACGTTTGGTGAAGGCGGAGGCATCTGATTATTGGCACGGAGTCGTCATGCATAGAATGCATTTAGTTGCACGGAGTCTCTCGCCAGCTGGATGCTCAAGGCATGGGCGTAATGACGCCATCTGCCGTGGTGATGATCACCCTGATCGCCCAGTTGCGCCATTCGGTGTCTGCCCATTGATCGGCTCCCATTCCATGCTGCCCGCCCGTTACTGGTTGTCGAGGCTCGCCGTCCAAGTCGTTGGAACGCATGGCTTGTGACCTCCCATGGTTTGAGCTGATCGATCGACCTGTTTTCCCTCTTCTGCACCCATGACCGAATCCACTGCCACCCATCTGGCCCTCAGTGATGGGGCGGCTCGCCAGTTGGCGAATGCCACCAAAACGGTCCCGCAGCTTGCCTCGATCTCACCGCGTTGGCTGGTGCCCATGCTGTCGTGGGTGGGGGTCGAGGCCGGCATCTACCGCGTCAACAAGGTTCGTGATGAATCCCGCGTTCTCACGGCCTGCTCGCAGCGTGATGAGCGCGATCTGCCCGAGACCTTCGTCGACTACGAGCAACAACCACGTGAGTACTTTCTCAGCGCGGTCACCACGACTGTGGATATTCACACCCGAGTATCCGATCTCTACAGCAGCCCTCATGACCAGATCGAGCAGCAGCTTCGACTGACGATTGAGACAATCAAGGAGCGCCAGGAAAATGAATTGATTAACAATGCTGAGTACGGTCTCGTCCATAATGTTGCCAGCGGACAGCGTCTCAAGTCGATCAGCGGTCCACCAACCCCGGATGACCTCGATGAGCTGATCAGCAGGGTCTGGAAGCAACCCTCATTCTTCCTGGCCCATCCCCGCACGATCGCTGCCTTTGGTCGCGAATGCACACGCCGTGGCGTTCCGCCGCCGACCGTCAACCTCTATGGCTCTCAGTTCGTGACCTGGCGAGGGTTGCCGCTGATCCCAAGCGACAAGCTGAAGATTGCTAACGGCCGCTCTTCCATCCTGCTGCTGCGCACCGGCGAAGCAAGGCAGGGTGTTGTAGGGCTCTACCAGCCGAATCTTCCCGGAGAGAAGAGCATGGGGCTCTCTGTCAAATTCATGGGAATCAGCCGCAAGGCGATCGCGTCTTATCTGATTTCGCTGTACTGCTCAGTCGCAGTCCTGACGGAAGACGCCATCGGCATGCTTGAGGACGTTGAGATTGAGAAGTATCACCACTATGCCCATGAGTACCGTTGACCCCCGCGATCCGTTTGCGCTTGAGCTCGAGCCGGAACAGCTCGATCCATCCCTGGGCGCTCCCCATGGTCTGCCCTTGGGTTTCCCCGATCTGGCGGAGCTGACGGGTATGGCGCAGCGACTGTTCGGTGACTTCGGTGCTGATCACCTGCCGGCAAGCGGCGATGCAGCCGCTGCTGCCTTCCCCGCTGCCGAAGGGTTCATCCCAGTGGTCCCCCCCTGGACATCGCGCCCCACCTGTTCGATCCCGCCTCTTCGCTGCGGCTCGATGCAGCCCAGCTCGACCCCGGTCGCCCTGAGAAGGCACGCGCTGGGGTGCCTTGGCATGACCCACCAGCCGCGCCACAACCCCTGGACCCTGACTACCTGCGGCGGCATTTTCCGATCCTGCAGGAGACCATCAGCGGCCATCCCCTGGTCTGGCTGGATAACGGCGCCACGACCCAGAAGCCTCAGGTGGTGATCGATCGCCTTCAGCAGTTCTACCGGCACGAAAACTCCAACATCCACCGCGGCGCCCACACACTTGCAGCGCGTGCCACGGATGCCTACGAACAGGCCCGCTCCGTGGTCGCACGGTTTCTGCATGCCTCCCGGAGCGAGGAGATCGTTTTTGTTCGCGGTGCCACCGAGGCCATCAATCTGGTGGCCCAGTCCTGGGGGCGGCGTCAGATCGAGGCCGGCGATGAGATCGTGATCACCGAGCTGGAGCACCACGCCAACATCGTGCCCTGGCAGCAGCTGGTCCAGGAGAAGGGCGCCAGACTGCGTGTGGCCCCAGTGGATGCCTCGGGCCAGGTGATCCTCGAGGAGTATGAGCGGCTGTTTTCCTCCCGCACTCGGCTGGCCGCTTTCACCCAGGTCTCCAATGCCTTGGGCACGATCACACCGATTGAGCCGATGATCGCGATTGCGCACCGCCATGGCGCCAGGGTGCTCGTTGATGGGGCCCAGGGCATCGCCCATATGCCACTCGATGTGCAGGCATTGGATGTCGACTTCTATGTGTTCTCGGGCCACAAGATCTATGCGCCCACGGGTATCGGCGTGCTCTTCGGCAAGCGTGATCTGTTGGAAGCCATGCCGCCCTGGCAGGGCGGCGGCAACATGATCCGTGATGTGAGCTTCGAGCGCACGCAGTTCCAGGATCCGCCCCACCGTTTTGAGGCTGGTACTGGCAATATCGCCGATGCGGTCGGCCTGGCATCTGCGCTCGAGTATGTCAGCCGTATTGGCATGCCTGCGATCGAAAGGGCGGAGCAGGAGCTGCTGGCGTACGCCACGCCCCGACTCCTGGAGATTCCTGGACTTCGGCTGTTCGGCTGCGCCGCGCATAAGGCCGGCGTGCTCTCCTTCACCATCGACGGACACCCCCCGGAGGCGGTGGGCTCCGCTCTCAACCGGCTGGGCATCGCCGTGCGGGCTGGCCATCATTGCGCCCAGCCGATTCTGCGGCGTTTCGGGGTGGAGAGCACGGTGCGGGCCACCCTCGCCCTCTACACACCCGTGGTGATGTGGATGCGCTGGTGGCAGGTCTGCGGGCGATCGTCGGCCATGGTCCGACCCTGGCGCCCTGAGCCATCGATGCACCGTCCAGGATCACGCAAGTGTTCAGCTCTGCCGGATCCAGCGAGCAGCCCCGGCTTCCCTCACAGGAGGGGACCGGGGTGAAGGGTGAGTGGGGGTCTTGCGAGTTGGGTCGGATGCTGAACCGGCAGGCAGCTCAAGCTGACTGAAGATCGAGCTGGCGCTCCTTTGCGAAGAACCGCTTCCGCCAGGCCTCACCCTTATTCACCCAGATCCAATGCTCGCCATTGAGACGGTCGGCGTAGTAGCTCAGCTGTTCCAAAGTGATCTCATAACCGTGCTGCGCCGCAATCTCCAGAATCGCCTCGGGTGTCTGAACCCTGCGAAGCTTCTCCTGGATTTCGGTGCTGAATGATGCCAGTGCGGCGAACAGATAGAACTGGTCGGATGCCATGGCTGTGAAACTATCGTGAGCAGCCAAGATTATTCCGTCTATCGACCACCTGGAGTGGTTGTATTGACTTGGCCTTTGGAGCCTGGGAACACGCATCTGTGATCTGAATCCAGACTTCTGAGGTTGTTCTCCTGCAAGGTAAGAAGGCCTGAGGTGTGTCTCGATACAGGCTCCTGTTGTTTCCGAGCGGCTGATCACCCAAGGCAGGACGGTCGCCGACGTCCGCCGCGTCATCGAGGTGACGCAGCCGACCTGCCACCTCTGGCGGCAGCAGTAGGGTGGCAAGCTGGCGGAGGAGGCCAGGCGTATTGCGTCGTCGATCGCCACATGCACCTTCTCGTGGCAGGCGCCACGGGAACTGCCTTGACGGTGGTTGCCCATGATCCGCCACTGCCGTTACCGGGCATGAGTGCAAAGGGAAAGCCACATGTAGGCAGGGCGCAGGCTGATCCCGGCGGNTGCTGGCGGAGCCCGATGGCGCCTTCTACGCCCTGCTGCGCCTGCGCCCCGACGCCGCGGCTGGCCTCACGGGCGACACGCTGATGCGGCGGCTGGTGCTGGAGCACCGGGTGGCGGCGGTGTGTGGCGAGAGCTTCGGCCTCGATGCGCAGCGCCAGGGACCGGTGCTGCGGCTGAGCTACGGCCTGCTGGGCCTGCCGAGCTGGACGATGCCCTCGGGCGGCTGTTCACGGGGATCCGGACCCTGCTGGGCGCACCGCACCCCAGCGCCCCATGAATGGCCAGCGCACGCGCAGGGCAGCCGAGCCGTGCTCGGGCCAGAGGGGTGTGAGCTCGGCGGCCAGGGCGGGCAGCGGATCGGTGCCGGCCTCTCGGCTGCGCTGCACGGCCGACCAGGTGCCGATGTGGGCCAGCAGCTCGGCCAGGCTCCAGTGCCGCTCGATCCACAGATCCCGGGGGAACGGCCACTCCTGGCCGGGAAACGGCAGGCCGGCATAGCTCTGCTCCACCCAGCGGCGCTCGGCCGGCCACCAGGGCGCCAGGGTGTGGTGATGGAAGGCGTCGAGGCGGCGCTGCAACGCTTCCGCCTCGATCCGCAGGGGCAGATAGCCGATCCAGGCCAGAGTCGCTCCGGGGCGGCACGCCCGCCGCACCTCGGCGTTGAAGGCTTCACCGGCGAACCAGTGCACCGCCGCCGCCACCAGCACCCCATCCACGCTGGCGGCGGCCAGGCCGCTGGCGGCGGCGGCTGCCTGCCGGTAGTGGATCAGAGGGTGGAGCGTGGCGGCGGCCAGCTGGGCTGCGCTGGCATCGGTGGCGATCACGCGCACGCCGCGGCGGGCCAGATCCAACGAGGCCTGGCCGCTGCCGCAGCCGCAGTCCCACACCAGCGGGTTGGCCGGCAGTCGCTGCAGGAAGGCCTCGAAGAAGGCGGCCGGATAGGTGAGCCGGTGGCGGGCGTAGGCCGCGGCCACGGCGCCGAACAGGGCGCTGGCTTCAGGCATGGCAGGCTTCAGGCATGGGGGGCGGCCCGGCGCTGCAGGATCAGCATGCGGTTGTGGGCCGGCATGCCGACCTCGGCGATCGGTTCGAGTCCGAGATCCCTGGCCTGCTCCCCCAGGGCGATCGCGTCGCGCACCCCCATGGCGGGATCGATGCTGCGCAGGTGGGCGTCGAAGGCGGCATTGCTGGGGGCGTTGTGCACGCCGCCGTCGTGGAACGGTCCGTAGAGGAGCAGCAGGCCACCCGGCCGCAGCACCTGGCTGCTGCCGGCCAGCAGCTCGGGCAGCGCCGCAGCCGGCAGGATGTGGCAGGTGTTGGCGCTGAACACGGCATCGAAAGGCCCGCGGGGCCACTGCTCGGGGCGGCGCACATCCAGCTCCAGCGGCTCATCCAGCCGGGATCCCCGCGCCAGGCCGGTGGGATCCAGGCCCGCCAGGGCGACGGCCAGATCCACCAGCGCCTCGGCCCGTTCACTGGGCTGCCAGGTGAGTCCGGCGATCTGCCGGCAGAAGTACCCGGCATGCTGACCGCTGCCCGATCCCACCTCCAGCACCCGGGCCGGCGGCTCCAGCCACTGCTGGAGCACCGCCAGGATCGGTGCCTTGTTGCGCTCGCAGGCAGCGGAGAAGAGCACGCGTCGAGAGCGGTCCGGTGCGGCCATCATGGGATCGGTCTGCCGGGCGCCTGCCCTGGATCGATGGGTTCGTTCTCTCTCTGCGGTTCTCTCGCCGGTTCGGCTCGATCCTGCCGCTGGCCGCTGGCGCTGGCCGCAGCCGTGCTGCTGGTCAGCGGCTTGCAGGCCTGCGGCCCCGTCTATGGCGCGAAGGCGGCCGCCTCGCCCCCCTGCTGCTTGCCAGCCCAGCACGGCTCCACGGCCTGAGTCTCAGCCGTCGAGACCGGCCCGCAAGGCGGCGCAGAAGCGGCCGGCGGCCTCCGCCACCGGCTGGCCTGTTTCACTGGCGGCCGCCATCTCCTTCACCAGGGCACTGCCCACGATGGCGCCGTCGGCGCCCCACTGGCGCACCTGCCGGGCCTGCTCAGGGCCGGCGATGCCGAAGCCCACGGCCACCGGGGTGGGCCCCAGGCCCTTCAGCTGCCCCACCAGGCTTCCACCCGGGATTCCAGGGCGGTGCGCACCCCCGTCACGCCGGTAACGCTCACCAGGTAGGTGAAGCCGCGGCTGGCCTGGTGGATGCGGGCCATGCGCTCCGCCGGGGTGGTGGGCGCCACCAGCAGCACCAGGTCGAGGCCGGCGGCAGCGGCGATGCCGGAGAGCTTCTCGGCCTCCTCCAGCGGCAGATCCGGCACCACCAGCCGGCGGCACCGGCGGCGGCGGCGGCGGCGCAGAAGCGCTCCATGCCGCGGTTGAGCAGGGGGTTGCTGTAGGTGAACAGCACCACCGGGATGGTGAGCTCACCCCTGAGCGAGCCGAGCATCTCCAGCACGGCGGCCGGGGTGGTGCCCGCCGCCAGGGCGCGACTGGCGGCGGCCTGGATCACNGGGCCGTCGGCGAGGGGATCGCTGTAGGGGATGCCCAGCTCGATCAGGTCGGCACCGTTGGCCTGCAGAGCCAGCAGGGCGGCCCGGGTGCTGGCCAGATCGGGATCGCCCGCCATCAGAAAGGGCATCAGGGCGCAGCGGTGCTGGCTGCGCAGCAGATCGAAGCGCTGCTGGATCGGAGTGGCGGTGGCGGTCACAGCAGGGCTCAGGCGGAGCGGCTCTCGGCCTGTGAGCCTATGCCTCGCCGGTGGGTCCGGCTTCCTCGAACTGGCCGATGTCGCGCAGCAGCCGCTCCTGCTCCTCGGGGCTGAGGGCGTCGAAACGGGCCTGGAGCTGTTCGGTGGTGAGCGCGTCGTAGGCGGCGCGGTAGTCGCGGCGCTGCTGCATGTAGGTCATGTTGCCGCTCAGGGCCCGCACCAGATACGTGGCGGTCCAGCCCACCACCAGCAGCATCAGCGCTGCCGAGGCGGCGATCCCGGCCGAGAAGCCCTCGAAGCCGCTCGCCCGGAAGAGGCCGTAGCCCAGGCCCCCCAGCCCCAGAACCGCCAGACCCAGCAGGATCGCCTGCCCCTTGGTCACGGGTTGGCCTGGCCTGCCATGCGCAGGTTGATGAAGGGGGCGAACAGCGCCAGGCCGGGGAAGAAGAGGAACACCAGGCCGTACACCCCGAACCGCTCGAGCTTGCCCATCACGGTCCAGCGTTTCACCATCCAGGCGTAGAGCAGCAGCGGGATCACCACGAGGTAGGCGCCGCCCAGGGCCGAATAGAGGCCCAGCAGCAGCAGGGTGTCGGTGGAGACGCCGCTCAGGAACCCGGGAAGTGCCAAGGCCGTGCCGTGCAGGTGGGGCAAATCTAGAGTGCGCGAGCCGGGGGTATGGCGGAACCGGTAGACGCAGCGGACTTAAAATCCGCAGGCCGCAAGGCTGTGGGGGTTCAAGTCCCCCTGCCCCCACCTGCCGCATGGCTGAGCCTGGCCGCTGCCGGGACCCCGCCTGGCTTCGAATGCCCCGCCCCTACCAGCCTTCTCTGCTCCGCCTGCTGCATGGGGCCACGGCACTGTTGGTGCTGGCGGCCTGGCTCAGCGGGCTGGCGGTGTACAGCCTCCACGACGGCCGCTGGGGCCGCCTGCCCATCACCCCGACGGGCGACTGGGTGGATCTGCACGGCACGGCAGGTGTGCTGCTGCTGCCGGTGGCCGTGCTGTTTGCCGCCTATGCCCTCACCCTGGGCCGCCGACGGCTGCAGCGTCCCTCCAATGCGCTGGCCCTGGGGGCGGTGACCCTGGCGATCGGCAGCGGCAAGCTGATGAACGAGGACTGGCTCCGCCGCGGTGAGCTGCACCACTGGGTCTATGGCCTGCACCTGCTGGCCTGGCTGCTGGTGGCGGGGGCGGTGATCGTCCACCTGCTGGGCGGCTTGCAGCTCGGTGGTGTGGCGATGCTGCGCTCGATCCTGAGTGTGCATGTGCGTGCGGGGGATCAACCGCGCCACTGGCCCGGCCAGGTGCGTGCCTTCATCTCGCGGCCGTGAGGCTGGATCAGGTCATCGGTTCGCTCTCCTTCACCCCACCCAGGATCTGTTCCACCACCAGCTTGAGCAGGAGCGACACCAGGCCCACGCCCCCGAGCACCAGCGCCGCTCCATAGGCCAGTTCGGTGTCGTACTGCTTGTAGGCGTCCTCGACGAACAACGGCAGGGTCTGGGTCTGGCCGGCGATGTTGCCGCTCACCACGGCCACGGCTCCGAATTCGCCCAGGGCGCGGGCCGTGGTGAGGATCAGGCCGTAGATCACCGCCCAGCGCACCGAGGGCAGGGTCACCTTCCAGAACACCTGCCAGTTATTGGCCCCGAGCGTGCGGGCGGCCTCCTCCTGGTCCCAACCCTCCTCCTCCAGCAGGGGAATCACTTCGCGGGCCATGAAGGGGAAGGTCACGATGATCGTGGCCAGCGCCATGCCGGGCCAGGAGAAGATGATCCGCCAGCCCAGGCTGTTTACGATCCCCCCCAGCAGGCCGTGTGTGGGGCTGTAGACAAGCACCAGCATCAGGCCCACCACCACCGGTGAGATCGAGAAGGGCAGATCGATCACGCTGAGCAGCAGGGCTTTCCCCGGAAACTGGCGCCGGGCGATGGCGGTTGCCGCCGCCAGCCCGAAGATCGTGTTGGCGGGCACGGCGATGGCGGTGCAGCGCAGGGTGAGCAGCACCGCCGAGCGCAGCTCCTCCGACTCGAAGTTGCTGAGGAAGGGCTCGATCCCCTTGGCAAAGGCGCCGGCCACCACCTCGAGGGCCGGCAGCAGGATGATCACGCCCACATAGAGGCCGGCGATCACTGGAATGATCGCCGATGCGGAGGGCCTGGGCAGGGCTCGCCGCAGTGAGCGCAGGAACGCACGCATGGTGGTGAGAAACGCGAGAAGTTGGTGGTGTGAAGGCTTCAGACGCTCTGGGAGGGATTGGCTTCCCACTGGCGGCCCCACACCTGCAGACCGTTGATCACCAGGAGGCTCAGCAGCGAAAACAGCAGCATCACCATGCCGATCACCGTGGCGGAGGCGAAGTCGTATTCCTCCAGCTTCTGGATGATCAGGGTGGGGGTGATCAGGTCCTTGAAGGGCACGTTGGAGGAAATCATCACCACCGAGCCGTATTCGCCCACAGCGCGGCTGTAGCCCTGGGCCACGCCGGCCAGGATCGCCGGCATCAGCTGGGGCAGCACCACCTTGAGCAGGGTCTGGCGCGGGCTGGCGCCAAGGCACCAGGCGGCTTCCTCCTGATCGCGCTCTAGGGCTTCGAGCACCGGTTCCACGCTGCGCACCACGAACGGCAGCGAGATGAACACCATGGCGATGGCCACCCCCAGCCAGGTGAACGACACCTTCAGCCCGAACAGGGCGTGGAGCGGTGCGCCCAGCCAGCCGTTGCTGCTGTAGAGCGCCGCCAGCGCCAGGCCTGCCACGGCGGTGGGCAGGGCAAAGGGAAGATCGATCAGGGAATCCAGCAGCCGCCGGCCGGGGAACTGGCAGCGCACCAGGGCCCAGGCGATCACCACCCCGAAGACCCCGTTGAGCAGAGCGGCCAGAAACGAGAGGCCGAAGCTGACCCGGTAGGTGGCCAGGGCCTCATCCGTGGTCGCAAGCTGCCAGAACTGGGCCGGGCCGACCGCGGCGGCCTTGAGCGCCAGGGCACCCAGGGGCAGGAACAGCACCAGGGCCAGGTAGAGCCAGGTGATCCGCCACGACCAGCTCAGCTGCAGCCAGCTGGGCAGGGACCAGCGCTGCCGTTCAGAGAACACGGCAGAGGACATGGCAAGTCACGGGCGGCCTGAGGACCGTACCACCTCTGCCCGCCGTAATCAACGGTAAGCCGGTTGAGAACTAGGTCTTTGTTGTAGGATGGTCGGGTCGCCTCCGGCCGTTGCCGCCATGGGTATCCGCGTTGCGGGTGTAAGCAAGCAGTTCGGCTCCTTCCGTGCGGTCGACAACGTCAGCCTCGATGTCGACTCCGGCTCCCTGGTGGCCCTGCTGGGCCCCTCCGGCTCCGGCAAGAGCACGCTGCTGCGCCTGATCGCCGGCTTGGAGGAGGCTGATGTCGGCCGCATCTGGATCACCGGTGAGGAGGCCACCAGGCGCTCGGTGCAGGAGCGGCAAGTGGGCTTCGTGTTCCAGCACTTCGCCCTCTTCAAGCACCGCACCGTGCGCCAGAACGTGGGCTTCGGCCTGGAGCTGCGCGGCTGGAAGCACGAGGCGATCCGCCGTCGGGTGGATGAACTGCTGGAGCTGGTGCAGCTGCAGGGCTTCGGCAACCGCTACCCCTCCCAGCTCTCAGGCGGCCAGCGCCAGCGGGTGGCGCTGGCCCGGGCCCTGGCCGTGCAGCCGCGGGTGCTGCTGCTCGATGAGCCCTTCAGCGCGCTCGATGCCAAGGTGCGCAAGGAGCTGCGGGCCTGGCTGCGCAACCTGCACGATGAGATGCACGTGACCACCGTGATCGTGACCCACGACCAGGAAGAGGCCATGGAGGTGGCCGACCGGATCGTGGTGATGAATCACGGTCGGATCGAGCAGATCGGCACACCGGCTGAGATTTACGACCAGCCCGCCAGTCCGTTCGTGATGGGCTTCGTGGGGGCGGTGAACGTGCTCCCCTCCCATGTTCCTTTTGCCCCGAACCGTGACCAGCAGGGCGAGGTGTTCATCCGGCCCCACGATCTCGAGCTGCACCGCCATCCCCAGGACGGCAGCGTGCCGGCGGTGCTGCGTCGCCTGACCCATCTGGGCCGCGACATCCAGGCCGAACTCATTCTCGCCAGCGGCGAAGTGGTGGTGGCCCAGCTGCCTCGGGAGCGGCTCGATTACCGCCAGCTCAAGGCGGGCGATTCGCTGCACGTCACCAGCCGGGAATCCCGCACCTTCGTGCCGGACTATGTGATCTGAATCNGCTGCAGCGTTGCTGGCACCGCGCAGCCGGACGATGTTGTCACGGTCACACCGTGTGGCATTCAAGGTGGACAACAGGGCGTTGAAGAAGAGAAGATGGCTGGGCAGGTTTGGATAACATCCATGACGCTTCGACTGGGCGACACCGTGCCCGACTTCACCCAGAACTCCCAGCTGGGACCGATCAATCTCTACGACTTCGCCGGCGACAGCTGGGTGGTGCTGTTCTCCCACCCAGCCGACTACACCCCTGTGTGCACCACCGAACTCGGTGAGGTGTCGCGGCTCCGCCCCGAATGGGAGAAGCGCAATGTCAAGACCATCGCCCTGAGTGTGGATTCCGCTGAAAGCCACAAGGGCTGGATATGCGACATCAACGAGACGCAGAACACGACCGTGGATTATCCGATCCTCGCCGACGAGGACAAGAAGGTGGCAGATCTCTACGGGATGATCCACCCCAATGCGCTCAACAATCTGACGGTTCGCTCGGTGTTCATCATCGACCCCAACAAGAAGCTGCGCCTGCAGATCACCTACCCCGCCAGCACCGGCCGCAACTTCGACGAGATCCTCAGGGTGATCGATTCCCTGCAGCTCACTGACAACCACCAGGTGGCCACTCCGGTGAACTGGAAGGACGGCGACGATTGTGTGGTGGTTCCCTCGATCCCCACCGATGAAGNCCGCGGCAAGTTCCCCAAGGGCGTCACCGAGATCAAGCCCTATCTGCGCATGACCCCGCAGCCCAACCGCTGATCCGGCTATCATCCGCGACGATAGGAGATTGTCTTTGTGGTTAACAGGTGCTGTGATTTCAGGCACCATCATTAGGAAGTGTATCTGTCAAGCTGAATCTGTTCTTGATCGGACCTTGATCGGAACAGGGTAGGGACCCAAGGGGATGGCCATCGCTGTCCCCTTTTTTCTGGAGAGCTGAAGATGATGGGAGTGAGAGTTGCACTGCACCCCTGATCCAGAAAGCTGCAGATGATGCACTATCAAATCGGTTTGCGCTGACGGCGAACCACCACCCGGAAGGCAATATGACCAGGGCCAATCTGCTTGATCAACGCGTCTCGTGCTTCGTGACGCAATTCTTCCAGAGAAGCCGCCGTGATGACAACAGTTGAGTTTGCAGTTGTTGCTTCTAGCAAGCCAGGCTCATCTCGACATACCTGGAAGATCACTTCGCGCACTNGGCTGATCATTCTCTGAATCGATGCTGGCCTTTCGGCTGGATGGCGTAAAGCAGACCAGGCACATTGATGTGGCTCTCTCGGCTCATAGATATGTGAGCCTGACTACCTTCCCTAGCCATAGAAAACACCATGAACCAGCCAGCGCCGCAGCAAGCCAGATCCAACCATGGACGNCTAAAGCTCATGATGNNNCCCAGAAAGGCACTGATGTTGCAGCCGTAGGAGATGAAGCCGCCGAAGCCCATCAGCAATCCCCCACCAATCTGNCGCACGTTTCGCCAGGGGNNTGCGTGGATGGTCTGGATCCGCATGCTCTCCGCGGGCGGCCGCTGATACGAGGCCCTCGCCGCAATGGCCCCATAGATCACGGCGAGATCAGCCACCACAGCATCGTGCCGGATCCAGTTCCAGGGACTGCTCAGGAGTGCGGCCCGTGTTGGCTCTGACCAGAACACTGCGCCGGCGGGATTCCAGCCGAGCATCTTTGCGGTGTGTGCACCCGTCAGAGCCAGCCCCCAGAGCACTTTCCAGGGTTCCCCACTGACAATCAGCATCAGAAGCATCCCAACACCCAGTAACAAGGGAGGGCCCAACCACCTGGCCAAGGATTCTGGCTTCTCGGCGCTTCATTCGGAGTTTCCGGCCAACTGGCCACGCCAAGCCCCAGCAACAGCGCCAGCACACCAAGTTGAATGCCAACCGCCATCCAGAGCGGAACAGCATCGGTGAGCACCAGGGGTGGCAATCCCTCGGGAGTAACAGCTTCGATGAGTGGACGCTGCAGAGATCCCGCGAAGACTCCGGCAATCAGGCCCGCAAGGATCCAGGCAAAACCACCATTTCGAGCTCCCGCTGAGGCCAGGGTGCCACTGCCGCAGCGACCGGCCATCTGCATGCCTACCCCAAAGACAAACGCCCCCCCAACCAGGCTCCAGCGCAGCGGTGCCCGCGATAACTTGAGGCTCAGGGCGAACGGCTCGGGCAGTGCCAGGAGGATGGCAGTCCCCAGCACCAGGATGATCATCAGCATGGCGATGCGATACACGCCGCTGGCATCCCCCCGGGTGACCAGCCTTCGAATCGGCTCTGTGAATCCGAAGCGGAACTGCACCAGAGCGAACCCGATGCCGCAGCCAACCACCCAGACCAAGCCTGTGCTGAGATCGCCAGCCCCCCAGCCCACGCCCAGCAGCAGGGCGAACACCACCCAGATCAGCCGCCGGACCTTCACGGCCTGCCCTTGGCTTTGGGTGCATCGCTGCTGCCGCTGTCACAAGCCAGAACCGCCATGGGCACCATGCGTTCCAGCACAGCATTCCAGTCAGCAACAGCAGCACAGCGTGCATGGCGCGGCTCATGGCTGATCAGTTCTTGACAGCCGATGCACCGGGCCCGGTCTGCACAGGGTGCTGGGTTGCGCTGTATTCGGTCCAGGATCCCTCATAGATGCGAACGTTTGGATATCCCAGCAGGTGCTTGAGCACGATGTACTGCAGGCTGGCTTCACGACCGGTGCTGCACGACACGATCACTGTTTTCTCTGGCGTGACACCGTGGCTTGCAAAGAGTTTTCGCAATGCTTCCACTGATTTGAGCTTGTGGGGATTCTTGAGTGCCTCATCTGGATTGTTGGCCTCTGTGACTGATTGCCAGGTGATATTGATGGCTCCGGGTATGTGGCCGTTGCGAATGAAGGTCTGTTCAGTGCCTTCAAACAGCCCTTTCGGTCGTGGATCCACGATCACCACATCCGGGCGGCCCACCAGGGGAAGCAACTCCTGCAGGCCGATCGCGAGTCCGGGCGTCGTGGTGGGCTTGAACGTGCCGAACCTGTAGCTGGGGAAGACCTTCGTGACCGGGGCTCCGGAGGCTTTGTAGGCGCTGAAGCCCCATCCAGGATGCCCACCTTGCTCACTCCGCTCTTCTCAAGGATGTAAGCCACCAGGGAGGCGCCCAGCACATTGGTGCCGTCCGAGTACACCAGCACCTTGTCACGGTTGGAAATCCCAGCTCTGCTCAGCAGATTGGCCAGATCACCAGCGGGCCAGATCTGAAAGGGCAGCTTGCCGTTCGGTCCCCGAAACGCCTGCTCGGATAGGTGTACGGCATTGGGCAGATGGCCACTGATGTAGTCGAGCGGCGGCACGGGGCGCACATCCAGGATTTTCCACTGCCCGCTCTGGGCTGCTGAGGAGGCTTCGGCGGGCGAGAGAAGGTTGATTTCGGTTCTGGCGTTGGCCGGCAAGGCAGCGCTGATGGGCGAGAGGACGGTGATGGCCAGGGCGCTGGTTCCCGCCAGGAACCAGCGACGCGAGAACGACATCCGAACCATTGGTGCTTATCCCGATTGGAATATGTCACAAACTAATGAGTCAGTCCGCCCTGCCCATGTGACCCTTGACACCTAGTGCCGTGCCTACTGCAACACGCTCTCGTGGATTGGTATCGCCCATAGGAAGTCGCGATAGAGGTCGGTGCTCAGGTAACACTCGCCGGAATCAGGCAGCACGACCACGATGGTCTTGCCGGTATAGGCCTCCTCGCGGGCCAGCCGCAGCGCTGCCGTGGTGGCGGCGCCGCAGGAGATGCCGGCCAGGATGCCCTCCTCCCGAGCCAGGCGTTGCGCCATGGCGATGGCGTCGATATCGGTCACAGTCTCCACGCGGTCGACCAGCGCCAGATCGAGATTGGCCGGCACGAAACCGGCACCGATGCCCTGGATCTTGTGGGGACCGGGCCTGAGTTCCTCGCCGGCGCGGGTCTGGCTGATCACCGGACTGCTGGCCGGTTCCACCGCCACCGAGACGAGCGGCTGGCCGAGGGTCTGCTTGATGTAGCGGCTCACGCCGGTGATCGTGCCGCCGGTGCCCACCCCCGCCACCAGCACATCCACCTGGCCCTCGCTGTCGTCCCAGATCTCCGGGCCGGTGGTGTCGTGGTGGATCCGGGGATTGGCGGGGTTGGCGAACTGCTGCAGCAGCACGTAGCGGTCGGGATCGGAGGCCACCATCTCATTGGCGGCACCGATCGCTCCCGCCATGCCCAGCCGCCCCTCGGTGAGCACCAGATGGGCGCCGTAGGCGGTGAGCAGCTTGCGCCGTTCCAGGCTCATCGTCTCCGGCATGGTGAGGGTGAGCCGGATGCCGCGCGACGCCGCCACGAAGGCCAGGGCGATGCCGGTATTGCCGCTGGTGGGTTCCACCAGTTCCTTGCCGGGGCCGAGCAGGCCGTCCTGCTCCGCCTGCCAGATCATTGCCGCTCCGATCCGGCACTTCACCGAGAAGGCCGGATTGCGGCCCTCGATCTTGGCCAGCACCCGCGCCTTGCATCCCTGGGTCACCCGGTTGAGTTGCACCAGGGGTGTCCGGCCGATCGTGAGGCTGTTGTCGGCGAAGATGGTGCTCATGGGAATCAGCAAATCAAGGCAGGAAAAAACCCCCGAAGAAAGCTCCGGGGGCTATACGGCTCAGGCGCTGTGCCTGGTCATTGGGTTGGGCTGATGCGATGTGACGCGGGTGGCCTGTAGCAGGAGTTGTTGAATCCGGCCTGCTTCGGAGCTGGTCAGAGTGAGGAAGAGATCCTGGCGGTCGCTGATCTCCAGCTCGCCGTCGAGCTCCCAGTGAAGGCACCAGGGGGGCGAGAAGGAGCTCATGGCAATTTCGGGATCAAGAGATCTCCTCCGCCAACCGCCACCAGCTGGCCATCCAGTCGGAACCGGCTGAGCAGCTTGGTGACCGTGACGCGCGTGAGACCGCACAATTCGGCCAGAGCGCGGTGGGTGAGATTGAGTTCATTCAGTGACAACCGGCAACCTCGGCTGCTGAGCTGACCATGTCGGCGGCCGATCCAGGTGAGCAGCGACATCAGCCGATGCTCAGCCGATCGGATGCGTTGGATGGTGAGCAACTCTGCCAGCATCTGGCGCTCACGGCGCAGATGCTGGTGCTGATCGTCTGGATTGAGCTCGATGTGCTCCACCACAACTGTGGTGAGGCACTGCAGTTCCATCGGTTGCAGGGCTGGGTCTTCTGAGCTGATCACATCGTTCGGGCCCCACAGGCCCAGCGTGATGCTCTCACCTTCCGCGTCCCAGGTCGCAGAGCGTACGTAGCCCTCCAGGAGGCGCCAGCTCATCGCCTCAGGAAGCACATCCTGGGGGTGAAGCGTGAGTCGCAAGGGACGCTTGAGCAGTGAAGTGGTCATGGTGTCGGCGGGCGTTGGGGCGGATCTGCAGCAGCAGGAAGCAGGACAAACCGAGGCATTCGACAACAGGTGGCCATGGGCGCGAGCAACTGATCAGGATTATGCACCTACCCGATGGGAATACCGGTATTCTCAGGCACACAACAGGGCTTCCCATTGGCCCTGCGGCGCGGCCATGCCTGATGGAGTCGGAATCCAGGCGGGGGGCTCAGATGTAAAACATGGGCTGGGGTTGCCTGAGGTTCTCCCGCTCCTGCACCAGCTGCGCCAGGCTGGTCTGGGCCAGGACCTCGCTGCGGGCCTGATCTGCCCGCTGAGCCAGGGCCTTCAGGGCCAGAAAGCCTGGGTCCTCCCGGTTGCCTGGTGCTCGCTGGTGCTCTCGCCCTCAAGGCAGGTCTCTACCTCGGCGATGCTGATCTGCTCTGGGGAGCGGGTGAGCTGGAACCCTCCGTGGGGGCCGCGCACGCTCTTGAGAAACCCACCTTTGCGCAGGGCTGTGAGCATCTGCTCGAGGTAGCGCTCGGGGATGCCATGGTTGCGGCTGATTTCCCGCGTCTGCAGCAGGCCCCCGGAGACATGAGCCGCGGCCAGGTCCAGCAACGCCACAAGCCCATACTCCGTTTTTGCGCTAAATCCCATCTCCCTACCGGTAAACCGTCCCATTCTTGCAGGCAAAGAACGGCGCCCTGCCGGGGAATGGGGCCTGCCCATGTGCCTGAGAGCACATCGGCAAGGCCGGAGACGGCGGTACCTTCACGCAGTTCTCGATCGAGAAACCGTGAATTCTATTTCGTTCGCTTCTGCCAGGTCCCGCCGGGTTGTGCTCGTGGGTCTGGCTGCCGTGCCGTTGGCGCTCGCTTCGGCCGCAACCCTTGGCACGCCCCTGGTGCAGGCCCAGCAGCCGCCCCAGCCCCAGACCATCACGCTGGTCTCCTATGCCGTGACAAAAGCGGCTTACGACAAGATCTTTCCCCTGTTCGCCGCAGACTGGAAGAAAAAGACCGGCCAGACCGTGACTTTCAAGGGCAGCTACGGCGGCTCCGGCTCCCAGACCCGTGCGGTGATCGACGGTCTCGAGGCCGATGTGGTGAGCCTGGCCATGGCCGCCGACGTGAGCAAGATCCAGCAGGCGGGCCTGATCAAGCCGGGCTGGGAGAAGGAGAACCCCAACAACTCCACCCCGATCAACTCCACGGTTGCCGTGTTCGTGCGGCCGGGCAATCCCAAGAAGATCAACAGCTGGAAGGATCTCGACAACAAGAATGTGGATGTGGTGCTTGCCAATCCCAAGACATCCGGCGGCGCCCGCTGGAACTTCCTGGCTCTCTGGGGAGCCATCACCCGCACGGGTGGATCGGAGGCCCAGGCGCGCAGCTTCATCACCGGGGTCTACAAGAATGCCGATGTGCTGCCCAAGGACGCCCGCGAAGCCACCGACTTCTTCATCAAGCGCAAGCAGGGCGATGTCCTTCTGAACTGGGAGACCGAGGCGATCCTGGCCAGGCGCAAAGGGGAGTGGACCACCCCCTACAAGCTGTTCAGTCCCAACGTGCTCACCGAGCAACCGGTCACGGTGGTAGACAAGGTGGTCGACAAGCGCGGCACCCGCAAGGTGGCCGAGGCCTTTGTCAAGTTCCTGTACACTCCCGCTGCCCAGAAGATTTTTGTCGACAACNGCTTCCGTCCGGTGACGCCAGAGGGAAAGGCCTATGCCCGCGGCAAATTCCAGAATCTCGAATTCTTCAAGGTGGGTGATTTCGGCGGCTGGTCCGGCATCGACAAGAAGTTCTTCGGCAAGGGCGGGGTCTGGGAGCAGATCTTCTCCAAGACCCGCTGACGGCCAACGCCTCACACGCATCCAGGCCCTGGCCGCCAGCCAGGGCNTTTTCATGGCGCTCGCCACCCCTGAGAGGCCGACCCATCAAGGATGCTAAGATCAAGACCTATTTCCGACCGGCTATTGTGACAATCTACGCTCATCGCATCCTGGCCTTCCCTCTTGCCCTTGGAGGGGCTCTCCTGTTGGCATCCTGCGCGGGGCCAGGCTCCCAGTCCTCTGCTCCGAAGGGGGCGGCCGACCGTCAGGAGCTTCTGCTGGTGAGCTACGCCGTGACGAAGGGGGCCTATGCGCGGATTCTGCCCCGCTTTGTGGACAGCTGGAGAGCCAAAACCGGCCAGGAGCTCACGATCAAGACCAGTTACGGCGGATCTGGCAGTCAGGCCCGTGCCGTCATCGATGGCCTTGACGCCGATGTGGTGACCCTTGCGCTCTCGGCTGACGTGCTGAAGCTTGAAGAAGCCGGTCTCGTGGATGCCGGCTGGGAGCAGGAACTGCCCAACAGGAGCATCATCACCAACTCCACAGTGGCGTTTCTGACCCGGCCTGGTAATCCCAAGGGCATTCGCTCCTGGGCTGACCTCACCAAGCCCGGCGTCACGGTGGTGACGGCCAACCCCAAAACCTCCGGCGGTGCCCGCTGGAACTTCCTGGGGCTCTGGGGCTCGGTCACCCAGACCGGTGGCAGTGAGCAGCAGGCGGAGGCCTATGTGACCAGCGTCTACAGGAACGTTGAAAATCTCCCCAAGGATGCTCGCGAGGCCTCGGATGTGTTCCTCAAGCGCGACCAGGGTGATGTGCTACTCAACTACGAGAATGAGGCTCTTCTCGCTACTAAGACGGGTGATCTAAAAGCCCCATTTGTGGTGCCTGAATTGAATATCCGCATCGAAGGTCCCGTTGCCGTCGTTGACAAGGTGGTGGATCGCAAGGGCACCCGCAAGGCTGCTGAAGCTCTGGCCCAGTATCTCTACACCGAAGAGGCCCAGGAGATCTTTGCCGAGGAGGGATTCCGGCCCACCAANNCTGCTGTGTGGCAGCGGGTGAAGGATCGCTTTGCTCCAGTGAAGCGCTTGTTCTCGGTGGAGGATTTCGGCGGCTGGAAGGTTGTGAACAAGACCTTCTTCGGCGACGGTGGCATCTGGGACCGCCTCTTTGCCAAGACCCGCTGAACAGGTTATGTGTGAACTGCTCGCCCTCAATGCCAACANCCCCACCGACATGGGCTTCTCCTTCANGGGGCTCAGCCGCCGTGGCGGTGCGACCGGTGAGCACGCCGATGGCTGGGGGCTGGCCAGCTTCAGCAGCGATGGCCATGGTCTAACTGTCGTCAGGGAGGACGCCCCAGCAGCGTTTTCAGCTCTGGCCGATCAACTGGCCCACCGCTCCCCGACGGCCCTGGTGTCGATCGCGCACATCCGCAAGGCCACCCAAGGGGTTGTGGCGCTCGAGAACTGCCATCCTTTCTCTCGCACCTGGCAGGACCAGACCTGGGTGTTCGCCCATAACGGCGACCTGAGTGGAGACATCCCTCTGGGCGATCGCTACCGGCCGTTCGGCTCCACCGACAGTGAGGCAGCTTTCTGCTGGATCCTGGAGCAACTCGATCAAGTCAGTCCTGATCCCGAGGATCGCGGGGCCCTGTTCGCGCTGCTGCACCACTGCGCCGGGGAACTGGCCCGGCGGGGCACCTTCAATGCCCTGATCAGCAATGGTCGCTGGTTATTTGCCACGGCCACCACTCGCCTGCATTGGCTCACGCGCCGGGCGCCGTTCCGCAGCGCCACCCTTGCCGATGTGCCGTTGCAGGTGGATTTCGCCGCGCTCACCACCCCTTCAGACGTGGTGACAATCCTCAGCACCGAACCGCTCACCACCGATGAGCACTGGCAAGCCTTCGAGCCCGGTGAGTCGATGCTGCTCGTGGATGGGGAAATCCACCGGCGCCGACGCGGCGAGCTGGCCATCACGGTCGCAACAGGAATGTCAGCCCTACCGCCAGGCCCAGCAGGACGACCACAGCCCGAAGCTGTGCCGGGCTGACGCGGCTGGCCAGTCGCCCCCCCAGCAGCCCGCCGAGTGAAGACCCCAGTGCCATCACGATGGTTGCAGACCAGTCGAGCCTGCCGGACGCCACGAACAGCAGTGCCGCCGCCAGGTTCACCTGCAGGGCCAGGCCCTGTTTGAGGCCGTTCAGGCGGGTGAGGCTGTCGTTGAGCAGCACGGCTAGCACCGCAAGCAGGATCACGCTCAGGCCAGCGCCGAAGTAGCCGCCGTAGATCGAGACCAGAAACACCGGCAGCGTTGCGGCGCTCTCCAGCCCGTGCCGGTTCAGGGGGTTCTGCTTCGCCAGCAGCCATCCGCGCAGCGGCTCCTGCAATGCGAGCAGCCCGGTGCCCAGCAGGATCAGCCATGGCACCAGCATGTCGAAGATCGCTTCGCCACTCCGCAGCAGCAGCACGGCGCCCAGGAAGCCTCCCAGGGCCGCTGGCGGCAACAGCAGAAGGGCCCGCCCCCGCTGGCCCGCCAGATCGCGCCGCTGAGCAAGAGCGGCGCCGCCATATCCGGGCAGCAAGGCCACGGTGTTGGTCAGGTTGGCCGTGACTGCAGGCAGGCCCACGGCGGTGAGCACTGGAAAGCTGATCAGGGAACCTCCGCCGGCGATCGCATTCACCAGCCCGGCGGCGATTGCCGCTCCACTGATCACGAACAAACTGGCAGCACTGAGGCCGGTCTGCATCAAGTGTCAGCCATGATCGGAGTGCAGCAACAAACCGCTCACCAGGGCGATGACTCCCACCCCCACAAAGAGCGAGGGATGACTGCCCAATATAACTGCCAACCAGGTTCCCAGGGCGACAACCAGCCAGGGGCTCCGGCGAGGCCAGCGATCGAAGGGGTAAGTGTGTCGGAGCTGATTGTTGTGACCCCTTGCCTTCCGATGATCCATGCCGNCGTGATGGGTGGGCTCAACTGATGAGGCCTTGAAGATGAGGCGATTGAAATGGCCCAACTCTTCATCTCTGGCCGCTTCTTGATATTTCTAGACAGCCAGGATGGGCTAGTGGGGTGGCTGGCGTTACAGCGGCTTGTGCCCCCGGCCACGCCTTCCTGGATTTGGCTCTGCACCTTGACGCTGAGACGTTGGTGGGCTTCAGGGGAAGGCTTGCGTAATGCCAACGCCCCTGGTGACGCGGCCAGAGTCAACCGTTGACGNAGACCCGCCGAGGTTGTCGCCAGATCAAACGGAACCAAGACCCCCTGGATGGCTGTGGAGCAGGTGCTTGGGAGTTCACCCTCACGACCCAGTCAGCCCCCCAGCTTCCAGATTCCCTGCTCGATGCACACCAGGGTGATCACGATCCCGATCGAGTGTCTCCGCAGTACTACTCGATCGGGAGAGTTGTTCAGCCTGCTCGGCACAAGGGTCGCGATGCGCATCAGCTTCTGGCCCAGCGTATGAGTCGAGCATCATTCTTACAACGATGTTGACGGCTTGCCGAGAGAGGTCGCGGCCTGGATCGCCAGTAAGCCACCCCAACAGGTCGCTGCCGTAAACACGTATTGATAGCCTGCCTGGCATAGGCGATTGCCAAGGTCCTGGGCCGGCATCCACCCTTCTGCCAGGCAAATCAATGGTGTTTCTTGATCAGGAATCATGTTGTTGATGCTCATGCTTGTATCACTGGGGGTCAGTTGAAGCGTATTTCTAAGCTGAGCGCTGACTGGCGTAGCCCATTCTTCTACCACCACGATGGCGCCTTCGAGTGCCAGCCGTCTCAGTTCGAGTGCGCCAACGCTGTGGCACTGCCCAGATAGCACTCGTGTGGCATCGCTGTCGTTGTTGTGCGAGACATGTTCAGGCAAGTTCATCGTTGATCTGAAACTCGTGTTCCTGTAAGCATCGCCGAATGGCTGAGATCTCGATGTGCTCAGAGGCATTGATGGTTGTGCCGCCGCTCACCGGCCCCCTCCTCGTCAGCCAGCCAGGATCTGAATACATGCGTATGTCGCTCGGAATACCGTACTATATGGCCGATCGGGTCATGATCGGCCCATGCCGATTGATGAGATCTTCGCTGCCATGGCTTCCGACCGTGTCCCACCCCCACCCCCTCCACCGAGGACGCCTGCGTCCGTGTCCGCGGAGGATCTTGCGCAGCTCTCCGTGTTGCCGGGAGTCTGCCTTGTGGATGTTCGGCCGCGCCGCCTTTACCATCGCAGCCATGTTCCCGGCAGCCATTCCATCCCTGCAGGTCTGCTCCTGGCCGGTGAGCTTCCGGAAGGCGACTTGGTGCTGATCGGGGATGATTCCGCCGAGACGGAGGCGGTGATCACCCGTCTCCACGAGCTGGGCTACAGCCGCCGTATCCGCTACCTCAATGGTGGCTATCCAGCCTGGGTAGCCCTCCACCCCGCTGGAGAGACCCGGCCCTGGAGCCTGGGCCTTGCTGATCCCCGCCAGTTGCTCGGAGGGCCGGCCCTGTTGATCGCTGCTGGCCTCACCCAGTCTCTCGGGCTGCTGGGGCTGGGCCTGGTGGTGTTGCTGGGCCCGTGGGCCCTGGCCAGGAGCCGTGCCTGAGCCCACAAGGATTCCGGGCGGCTGGCGTGTGGGCGATCCCGCTGGCCAGCGCCGCTTTCAGGCTCTGGCGGGACTGGATCCATTGCTGCTTGAGAGCGGCGAGAGTCTGCCAGATGTGAGCCTGGCCTACGAAGCCTGGGGCACTCTCAACGCCGAGCGATCCAACGCTGTGCTGCTGCTCCACGGCTTTTCCGGGGATAGCCATGCCAGTGGCCCTGCCGGCCCCGGCCATCGCTCGGAGGGCTGGTGGAACGGCCTGATCGGTCCAGGTCGAGCGATTGACACCGACCGACTGTATGTCCTCTGCCCGAATGTGCTGGGTGGTTGCCAGGGATCCACCGGCCCCTCCAGCCTCGCGCCTGACGGCAGGCCCTATGGGTCCCGCTTCCCCTCCCTGTCGATCCGCGACTTGGTGGCGGCCGAACAACGCTGGGCCGATGCTCTCGGCATCGAGCACTGGCATGCGGTGATCGGGGGATCGCTGGGCGGGATGCGGGCCATGGAGTGGGCCATCGCTGCACCAACACGCTTGGATCGCCTGGTGCTCCTTGCCACCACCGCCGCCTGCACGCCGGAGAACCGTGCCTTTCACAGCACCCAGATTCAGGCGATTGAGCTCGATCCAGCCTTCTGCGGTGGTGATTACTACGGCGATCCTGGCGGTGGGCCAGTGCGAGGGTTGTCGCTTGCACGAACGATTGCCAGGTTGACGTATGGCTGTGAACGGGAACTCGAACGTCTCTCCCGACAACAACACGCTCACGATATCTGCCTTTTCTTCAGCAGGATGCAGAGCACTTGACCTGTCGCTTCGATGCTAATAGCTATGTTCTCCTCACCAATGCCATGAGCAATCATGATGTTGGCCGCGGCAGGGGTGGCATCGCAAAAGCTCTCGCTGGGGTCCAAGCCCGAACAAGGGTTGTGTCGATCAGCTCTGATCGCCTGTTCCCTCCCCATCAACAGCTTCTATTGGCTCAGTGCCTCCATGCCGGCGTCACGTTTACATCAATAGAGTCGCATCTTGGACATGATGGTTTTCTGTTCGAGCAGGGTCCGCTGGATCCCATACTGCGACAGTCGCTTGGCTGAAGGATGATCAAGGAGGTTGTTCAATACGGCCATCCTGATTCCGGCCACAAGGCCTGATCCTGTGCAGGCTTCACGCGTGATTGTCTTGCAACGACTGGGCAGTTCGCAGATCTGCAACCAGCTGCTCGTGAGTGGTTGAATGCAATGAAGGATCCGCGTTTGGCAGCCGTGTAGAAGTACTCACCCTGGCACTCTTGGCGTCGACGCTGTCCGCCGCTGGGCATGGCTGGCATGGAGCTCCCGCGCGGAATGGGGAAGCGGGGCGATTCCACCGATCACACGGAACAGCCGCCGTGTGGCGCCCGCTACTGGGGGGCCTCGAAGGCTGTGTGGTTTGAACCACACCACCGTCACTGGAGCTGGAGCTAGCAAGGTCAATATCCCCATGCACCTTCATGGTCGTTGCTCAGGATCATTGGCCTGCGGCTCTGGATCAGGCGCTCCCCCCTTCGACGACAACAGCCTGGCGATCGGCCATACCCCCTTGGTGCGGCTGAACCGTGTGCTGGGCCCCCTGGCACGCGCCACGGTCTACGCCAAGGTCGAGGGCCGCAACCCCGCCTATTCGGTGAAGTGCCGCATCGGTGCGGCGATGATCTGGCAGGCCGAGCAGGACGGTCTGCTCGGTCCGGGCAAGGAGATTGTCGAGCCCACCAGCGGCAACACCGGCATCGCCCTGGCCTTCGTGGCGGCGTCGCGCGGCATCCCGCTCACCCTCACCATGCCTGAGACGATGAGCCTGGAGCGGCGCAAGCTGCTGGCCGCCTTCGGCGCGCACCTGGTGCTCACGGAGGGTGCCAAGGGGATGCCAGGTGCGATCGCCAAGGCTCAGGAAATCGCCGGCTCCGATCCCGACCGCTACGTGCTGCTGCAGCAGTTCGCCAATCCCGCCAATCCCCGCATCCATCACGACACCACAGGTCCTGAAATCTGGGCTTCCACCGCGGGACGTTTCGATGTGCTGGTGGCGGGTGTGGGCACCGGCGGCACGATCACCGGCGTGAGCCGCTACATCAAGCAGACCCTCGGCCGGCCGCTCGTCTCGGTGGCGGTGGAGCCCCTGGAGAGTCCGGTGATCAGCCAGACGCTGGCGGGGCAGCCCGTTCAGCCTGCCCCCCACAGGATTCAGGGCATCGGCGCCGGCTTCGTGCCGTCCAACCTCGATCTCTCCCTTGTGGATCGGGTCGAGCAGGTGAATAGCGCCGAAGCCATGGATGTTGCCCGCCGCCTGATGCGGCAGGAGGGCATCCTGGCTGGCATTTCCAGCGGCGCTGCGGTGGCGGTGGCCTCACGCCTGGCCTGCGAAGAGGCCTTCGCCGGTCAGACGATCGTGGTGGTCTTGCCCGATTCCGGTGAGCGGTATCTCAGCACAGCTCTCTTTGAGGGGGTGTTCAATGACCAGGGACTGGTCCCTTGAATCAGGAGGGATGGGATCTGGCGGCGGTGGTCAGCCAGTTGCGGGAGTTCAGAGATCGTTGTCGGGGAGATGGCCGTACCTCCCCCCATCCGATGCCGCTGCCATCGCGGCAGGTGCTTACAGCTGTCGTCGACGACCTGGCGGCCGCCCTGTTTCCACAGCGCCTCGCCCTGCAGGCTGTCCGTCAGCCCGGCCAGGCCCTTCCCCAGGACAGCACGGACTATTTCGTGGGACACACCCTCGATACGTGCCTGCGCAGACTGCGCGACCAGATCCGGATCGAGCTCGCCACCCGGCTTGCGAGTCCAGGTGGGGAGGCAGGGATCGCTCACAGCAACGACATTCCGGCCGTCACAGGCTCTTCCCCGCGTCAGCTTCCCCAGGAGATTGAGCGTGATGCCTATGGAATCACGCGAGCTTTCGCCATGCAGCTACCTGCCATTCGTCGATTGTTGGATTCAGATATCGATGCGGCTTACCGGGGAGATCCGGCTGCACTGAGCCTGGATGAGGTCTTGGTGTGCTACCCGGGCGTGAAAGCGATCACTTCCCACCGCTTTGCCCATGCGCTGCATGGATTGGGCGCACCATTGGTGGCACGGATCATTGCGGAGAGTGCCCATTCCGCTACTGGCGTGGATATCCATCCCGGTGCGGTGATCGGTGAGAGTTTCTTTTGTGACCATGGCACCGGTGTGGTCATTGGTGGGACAGCTGTGATTGGCAAGCGTGTTCGCCTTTATCAGGCTGTCACGCTGGGTGCGAAATCGTTTCCGAAGGATGAGAAGGGCTACCTGGTGAAGGGAGTTCCACGCCATCCGATCGTGGAGGATGATGTGGTGATCTATGCCGGTGCCACGATTCTCGGCCGCGTCACGATCGGCAGGGGTGCTCAGATCGGAGGCAATGTCTGGCTGACCACCAGTGTCCCTCCGGAAACCACGGTCACGCAAGCCGCGCTCATCTCTGAGACGTTTGGTGAAGGCGGAGGCATCTGATTATTGGCACGGAGTCGTCATGCATAGAATGCATTTAGTTGCACGGAGTCTCTCGCCAGCTGGATGCTCAAGGCATGGGCGTAATGACGCCATCTGCCGTGGTGATGATCACCCTGATCGCCCAGTTGCGCCATTCGGTGTCTGCCCATTGATCGGCTCCCATTCCATGCTGCCCGCCCGTTACTGGTTGTCGAGGCTCGCCGTCCAAGTCGTTGGAACGCATGGCTTGTGACCTCCCATGGTTTGAGCTGATCGATCGACCTGTTTTCCCTCTTCTGCACCCATGACCGAATCCACTGCCACCCATCTGGCCCTCAGTGATGGGGCGGCTCGCCAGTTGGCGAATGCCACCAAAACGGTCCCGCAGCTTGCCTCGATCTCACCGCGTTGGCTGGTGCCCATGCTGTCGTGGGTGGGGGTCGAGGCCGGCATCTACCGCGTCAACAAGGTTCGTGATGAATCCCGCGTTCTCACGGCCTGCTCGCAGCGTGATGAGCGCGATCTGCCCGAGACCTTCGTCGACTACGAGCAACAACCACGTGAGTACTTTCTCAGCGCGGTCACCACGACTGTGGATATTCACACCCGAGTATCCGATCTCTACAGCAGCCCTCATGACCAGATCGAGCAGCAGCTTCGACTGACGATTGAGACAATCAAGGAGCGCCAGGAAAATGAATTGATTAACAATGCTGAGTACGGTCTCGTCCATAATGTTGCCAGCGGACAGCGTCTCAAGTCGATCAGCGGTCCACCAACCCCGGATGACCTCGATGAGCTGATCAGCAGGGTCTGGAAGCAACCCTCATTCTTCCTGGCCCATCCCCGCACGATCGCTGCCTTTGGTCGCGAATGCACACGCCGTGGCGTTCCGCCGCCGACCGTCAACCTCTATGGCTCTCAGTTCGTGACCTGGCGAGGGTTGCCGCTGATCCCAAGCGACAAGCTGAAGATTGCTAACGGCCGCTCTTCCATCCTGCTGCTGCGCACCGGCGAAGCAAGGCAGGGTGTTGTAGGGCTCTACCAGCCGAATCTTCCCGGAGAGAAGAGCATGGGGCTCTCTGTCAAATTCATGGGAATCAGCCGCAAGGCGATCGCGTCTTATCTGATTTCGCTGTACTGCTCAGTCGCAGTCCTGACGGAAGACGCCATCGGCATGCTTGAGGACGTTGAGATTGAGAAGTATCACCACTATGCCCATGAGTACCGTTGACCCCCGCGATCCGTTTGCGCTTGAGCTCGAGCCGGAACAGCTCGATCCATCCCTGGGCGCTCCCCATGGTCTGCCCTTGGGTTTCCCCGATCTGGCGGAGCTGACGGGTATGGCGCAGCGACTGTTCGGTGACTTCGGTGCTGATCACCTGCCGGCAAGCGGCGATGCAGCCGCTGCTGCCTTCCCCGCTGCCGAAGGGTTCATCCCAGTGGTCCCCCCCCTGGACATCGCGCCCCACCTGTTCGATCCCGCCTCTTCGCTGCGGCTCGATGCAGCCCAGCTCGACCCCGGTCGCCCTGAGAAGGCACGCGCTGGGGTGCCTTGGCATGACCCACCAGCCGCGCCACAACCCCTGGACCCTGACTACCTGCGGCGGCATTTTCCGATCCTGCAGGAGACCATCAGCGGCCATCCCCTGGTCTGGCTGGATAACGGCGCCACGACCCAGAAGCCTCAGGTGGTGATCGATCGCCTTCAGCAGTTCTACCGGCACGAAAACTCCAACATCCACCGCGGCGCCCACACACTTGCAGCGCGTGCCACGGATGCCTACGAACAGGCCCGCTCCGTGGTCGCACGGTTTCTGCATGCCTCCCGGAGCGAGGAGATCGTTTTTGTTCGCGGTGCCACCGAGGCCATCAATCTGGTGGCCCAGTCCTGGGGGCGGCGTCAGATCGAGGCCGGCGATGAGATCGTGATCACCGAGCTGGAGCACCACGCCAACATCGTGCCCTGGCAGCAGCTGGTCCAGGAGAAGGGCGCCAGACTGCGTGTGGCCCCAGTGGATGCCTCGGGCCAGGTGATCCTCGAGGAGTATGAGCGGCTGTTTTCCTCCCGCACTCGGCTGGCCGCTTTCACCCAGGTCTCCAATGCCTTGGGCACGATCACACCGATTGAGCCGATGATCGCGATTGCGCACCGCCATGGCGCCAGGGTGCTCGTTGATGGGGCCCAGGGCATCGCCCATATGCCACTCGATGTGCAGGCATTGGATGTCGACTTCTATGTGTTCTCGGGCCACAAGATCTATGCGCCCACGGGTATCGGCGTGCTCTTCGGCAAGCGTGATCTGTTGGAAGCCATGCCGCCCTGGCAGGGCGGCGGCAACATGATCCGTGATGTGAGCTTCGAGCGCACGCAGTTCCAGGATCCGCCCCACCGTTTTGAGGCTGGTACTGGCAATATCGCCGATGCGGTCGGCCTGGCATCTGCGCTCGAGTATGTCAGCCGTATTGGCATGCCTGCGATCGAAAGGGCGGAGCAGGAGCTGCTGGCGTACGCCACGCCCCGACTCCTGGAGATTCCTGGACTTCGGCTGTTCGGCTGCGCCGCGCATAAGGCCGGCGTGCTCTCCTTCACCATCGACGGACACCCCCCGGAGGCGGTGGGCTCCGCTCTCAACCGGCTGGGCATCGCCGTGCGGGCTGGCCATCATTGCGCCCAGCCGATTCTGCGGCGTTTCGGGGTGGAGAGCACGGTGCGGGCCACCCTCGCCCTCTACAACACCCGTGGTGATGTGGATGCGCTGGTGGCAGGTCTGCGGGCGATCGTCGGCCATGGTCCGACCCTGGCGCCCTGAGCCATCGATGCACCGTCCAGGATCACGCAAGTGTTCAGCTCTGCCGGATCCAGCGAGCAGCCCCGGCTTCCCTCACAGGAGGGGACCGGGGTGAAGGGTGAGTGGGGGTCTTGCGAGTTGGGTCGGATGCTGAACCGGCAGGCAGCTCAAGCTGACTGAAGATCGAGCTGGCGCTCCTTTGCGAAGAACCGCTTCCGCCAGGCCTCACCCTTATTCACCCAGATCCAATGCTCGCCATTGAGACGGTCGGCGTAGTAGCTCAGCTGTTCCAAAGTGATCTCATAACCGTGCTGCGCCGCAATCTCCAGAATCGCCTCGGGTGTCTGAACCCTGCGAAGCTTCTCCTGGATTTCGGTGCTGAATGATGCCAGTGCGGCGAACAGATAGAACTGGTCGGATGCCATGGCTGTGAAACTATCGTGAGCAGCCAAGATTATTCCGTCTATCGACCACCTGGAGTGGTTGTATTGACTTGGCCTTTGGAGCCTGGGAACACGCATCTGTGATCTGAATCCAGACTTCTGAGGTTGTTCTCCTGCAAGGTAAGAAGGCCTGAGGTGTGTCTCGATACAGGCTCCTGTTGTTTCCGAGCGGCTGATCACCCAAGGCAGGACGGTCGCCGACGTCCGCCGCGTCATCGAGGTGACGCAGCCGACCTGCCACCTCTGGCGGCAGCAGTAGGGTGGCAAGCTGGCGGAGGAGGNCAGGCGTATTGCGTCGTCGATCGCCACATGCACCTTCTCGTGGCAGGCGCCACGGGAACTGCCTTGACGGTGGTTGCCCATGATCCGCCACTGCCGTTACCGGGCATGAGTGCAAAGGGAAAGCCACATGTAGGCAGGGCGCAGGCTGATCCCGGCGGCAGAGGCAAGCCTTGCGGTAGGAACGCCGGGATGGGCGGTGACACCCCGTCTCTGGCGGCTTCACACCCCCGGGTCAGCTGAACAACGTCATGGGACTACACACGCAGGTGTTTTCAGGCACCTTCCGGAGCATCAGCCGAGAGAGAATCGTTCAGCTCTGGGTCCAATGTTCTGACAAATGAGGGAAGGAACTCCTCGATTGAGAGTTGCGGATCATGCTGCTTCCGATACCTGCGCTGTCGGCCACCGCTCTAGTGAGCGACGACATGTCTTCACTCGGNAAGTCTGGTTGCCTTTAGGGACCGTAACCTGTTGCAGCTGAGTGGATTTGTCTGTTATCAAGAAGCCGCAATAGGCTCCGATCTCGACCCTTATACGACGCACATCCCCTCCCGAATGCAGCACTCCGCGCAGTTGGCCCGGCTGATTCGTGAACTCGATTCATTGGGATCGANCCCGCCGCTGACACCCATTGCCGAGATCCTGAGTTCATGCAGACTAACGATTCAGGACGTCCGCGAATTCGTCCATCCGAACCCACGGCACTATCATCGAGCTCACTTGGTGCGCCGGGCAAACTACGAATTGCTGGCGATGACTTGGCTGCCTGGTCAGACCAGCCCGCCGCACGATCACACTNGGTCGGTGTGCGCCCTGCAGGTGGTTCAAGGCGAGGCAATTGAAACAGATTATAGCATCGGCGCAGATGGCTGCGTCCACTGGGAATACGAAACAAAGATCTACTCAGGGCAGGTGTCTGCTGGGCAGGATGCCGGGATTCACACGATCAGCAACCCATCCGATGCGGAGATACTGGTTACGGTTCATGTGTATTCCCCGCCGCTGGCGGACGTCCGGCAGTTCGTCACTCGGAGCGAACCACGGCCTCAGGCGGAATCCCCGCCGGATACGATTGCGGTCATCGGAGGCGGATTCTGCGGCACGATGACGGCCGCGAACCTGTTGCGGCAGCGGGCGGCGGACCGCATTGTGCTGATCGAACGGAGCGGCACCATTGGCGAAGGACTGGCCTACGGCACTCGAGAAGAGGCCCATTTGCTGAATGTGCCCGCCGCTCTGATGAGCGCGTGGCCGGACCAACCGAACCATTTCCTCGAATGGGCACGAGCGCGGAATCCNGGGGGCCGCCCCGACGATTTTCTGCCGCGGATGCAGTACGGAGAATATCTACGTGAGATCGTGCAGCGGGAAGCCACTGACACATCCGGCCGGCTCGACATCCGGCTCGACGAAGTCCGCCGGGTCATGCGTCATCCGGCTGGGGGCTGGATGGTCCACCTGAGGCGGGGAGCATCGCTGCGTGCCCGCGCCGTTGTGCTGGCGATTGGCCACCGCCTGCCGAACGACCCGCTCAGCAGCATCTGGGAGGGTACACGCGAGCGGTTCATCCCCGATCCGTGGCGTCCGTATGGTTTGAACGTTATCGAACCGCACGAACGCGTCGGTATCCTTGGCAGTGGCCTCACCGCGATCGACACGGTCCTCAGCCTGACCGAAACGGCGCGGACGGGGCCAATCACGTTTCTCTCCCGAAGCGGTCTGATGCCGCACGCGCACAAACGCAGTGCCGTCGTGCGCTGGGATGCCGCTACGTTCGTCGCGTCGCTCGTCCAACAACCCGTCTCCCTGACGAAGTTGTCGCATGCCATCCACATCGAAGCAAAGCGCTTGCTGCAACGCGGAGGCGACTGGCGTTCCATCATCGACGGGCTGAGACCGCATACGGTGGCTCTGTGGCAGCACCTGTCCCTGCGTGACCGGCAGCGGTTCATCGCGCGGCTCCGCCCGTTCTGGGAAATTCACCGCCACCGCATGGCTCCGCATATCGCGGATCGGATCGACGAGTTGATNCGCCGGGGGGTGCTCCAGAGGATCACGGCCAGGGTCCAGCGGGTCGTCGGTACTGCCAACGACGTAACCATGGACATTCTGGAGCGGGGCAATTCCACGCCCAGACCCATGACATTCGACTGGATCATCAACTGCACCGGCCCAGCGCCGTCCAACCGTTCTGATGCCAATCCTGTGATCGGCAGCCTACTGATCCACGGCTGGGTAACACGGGATGAACTTTCCCTTGGCCTCCAAACCGATGCCGCCGGGCGNTCGATCAGCGCAGCGGGCCAGCCTTTGCCCGATCTCTTCATCGTGGGCACGCTGCGCAAGCCACTGCTATGGGAATCGACCGCCGTGCCAGAGCTTCGCGTTCAAGCGGCTCACACCGCCCAGGCCTGCGTGCTGACGACGATCAACAAAAGCAAATAAAACTCGACTTGATAATGCACATGCAGCGCAGCGGGAGCGAGCCCTGCTCTCGATACAGCGTTTTCGTCTACGGCATGGACCNNNCCCCCCCCCCCCCCCCGTTCGATGTAGAACCCACAAGCTGACCTCCGGGATCTCGGTGCTGACTTATGCCAGTGCGGCGAACAGACAGAACTGGTCGGATGCCATGGCTATGACACTATCGAGAGGAGCCAGGATATTCCGTCTATCAACGACCGGGAATGGTGGTATTGACATGGCCTGTGGAGCCTGGGAACGCGCATCTGTGAGCTGACTCCAGACTGTTGAGCTTGTTCACCTGCAAGGCAAGCAGGCTTGAGGTGTGTCTCGATACAGGCCCCTGTTGTTAGAGCTACACCCATGTGCTGAGTGCGCCTATGGCCAGGCCGACTTCACCATTCCGGGCAGCCATTGGCGATGTCATTCAGGCGGCCTCGACTCATCTCCCTCGTCACAGATGTGCCTGGGGATACACCCGAGCCGCGTGACGATGACCCTTTGTAACCTAAGCCGGTAGGAGAACAGGGCTTGACTGACAATTCATTCGTGACCGGGCCACATGTCCGCGCTGCCTGGCGGCTGAATAGCCACCAATACTCTTGTGGTCTTGTCCACTTCCACCTCACACTCGGCTGCTGCCGAGACTTGTCCGTATCTGCCATGACCTACGACGCCTTTACCAGGGTTGTTGCACAAGCTGACTCCCGCGGTGAATTCCTCAATGCCGGTCAACTGGACGCACTGTCGTCCGTTGTCGGCGACAGCTTCAAGCGCCTTGATGCAGTGAATCGCATCACCTCCAATGCATCGAAGCTTGTCACCAATGCGGCTCGCGAGCTGTTCGATCAGCAGCCGGCTTTGATCGCGCCCGGCGGCAATGCCTACACCCATCGCCGCATCGCTGCCTGCCTCCGCGACCTCGACATTATCCTTCGCTACGTCACCTACGCCGTCTATCTGGGCGATGCCTCAGTGCTTGAGGATCGCTGCCTCAACGGCCTGCGGGAAACGTATCTGGCCCTGGGCGTGCCTGGTGCGTCGGTGGGTGAGGGTGTCCGGAAGATCAAGGATGCGGCCATCGAGCTGGTGCTCGACCGCAGTGGCATCACCCCTGGCGACTGCTCTGCGCTCGCTTCCGAGATCGGCACGTATTTCGATCGCGCCGCTGCAGCCGTCAGCTGAGTCGACTGCGTTCGCTTCACTTCACACTTCCCTTCACCTATCTGAGCCATGTCCAAAACCCCTCTCACGGAAGCCGTTGCCGCCGCCGACTCTCAGGGTCGTTACCTCAGCAACACTGAGCTCAACGCCGCCTTTGGTCGTTTCGAGCGGGCTGCCAACGCTCTGGCTGCCGCCAAAGCCCTCACAGCCAAGGCGGATGAATTGGTCAATGGCGCCGCCCAGGCCGTCTATGCGAAGTATCCCTACACCACTCAGCTGCAGGGGGCGAACTACGCATCGGATGCCCGTGGCAAGGCCAAGTGCTCCCGCGACATCGGCTACTACCTGCGTCATATCACCTACTCGTTGGTGGCTGGTGGCACGGGCCCTCTGGATGAATATCTGATCGCCGGTCTGGATGAGATCAACCGTGCCTTCGAACTGTCTCCTTCCTGGTACGTCGAGGCCCTGAACTACATCAAGGCGAATCATGGTATCCAGGGTGATCCTGGTGTGATCGCTAACAACTACATCGACTACGCGATCAACGCACTGGTCTGAGCCAACTCTCTCCCCTTTCCTGGGAGGGCTTCTTGATCATTGGCGCAACGTAAGGGAGGGGCTGGACCCCTCCCTTTTTCTGGCGTCAATGTTTGAGAGCGCTGAGCGATGCTGTGTCAATGNAAAGGGGATGGCCGCGTGACCATCCCCTCGTTAGTCCACGTAGCTCAATGTTCGAGCTATGCTTAGTTTGGCACAGAGTTCGTGATGCCGGCGTATAGTCAGGCACCCATCATGGTTGCGGGAGCGTCAACCAGTTGATCGGTCGGCGTGCTCTTCCGGTCGNTCAAGTCTATGTAGCCATGCAAGCCAGTTTCTGAACCTGACCCTGTCGTTGTGGCGGGAGCAACCTCTGCCAGCCACCACACTCGTCCAGGCTTCGAAGCGCTTCATGGGCCTCAATGCTGCAAGCCCTCCATCCGTCTTCTCTCCACGAGAGTCATATCCCCGACCATCCGAGTTCCTGCCGAGAACCGAGCATCGTGGGCTATCCGATGCACCCATCAGGCTCTCGGTGGCCCAGCTCAAGTGCCAGCTCGCGGCTTAACAGATCCGCCAGCTGTGTTGCTGCTGGCATGCATTCGGTGTTGTAGATGCGGAATGGCGGCCCATGCTTCTCGGAAGCGCAAACACATCCAGGGCTGCAACGTTTTGCAGCTTGTCGCCGGGGCGGCTGTTGGACTGGTTCCGCGCTTCAGGATCTAGTCAGGAGCCACGGGTCTGAGTCTGCACAACAACTGGCCACGCTGAAGGCTCGAGATCAGTTCGTGCAGGCGTGGATAGCTGCGCTTGCCATTGGCCTTTCTCAGCATGGCCATGCCGGTCAGAAAGATGCCGACCCCAAGGCCCACGGGTGCACTCACGATGCCCAGCGCCATGAGTAGTGTTGGNCCCAGATTGTTAGGCAGATCTGGTTGCGACATCACGCATGGAGCTTGTTTGGATTGCATCCTCCCCTCTGTTGTCGAGGCGCAGTGTGCGTGGACTCACACCCTCCAGCAGTTTTGACGACAAGGATGGGCTTCCCGGCAGTCAGCCACGCGCGACTCCATGGATCACCACTCTTCCGTTGACCTTGAAGGCCTGGGCCCCGATCCCACCCCCTGGGTGGTGAGCCTGCGGGAGGCCTCGCGCTTCTGGCTGCAGCTGGGGCTGGTGAGCTTCGGCGGGCCGGCCGGCCAGATCGCCCTGCTGCACCGCGAGCTGGTGGACCGCCGCCGCTGGCTCAGCGAACGGCGCTTTCTGCATGCCCTCAACTACTGCATGCTGCTGCCGGGGCCGGAAGCGATTCAGCTGGCCACCTACCTGGGCTGGCTGATGCATGGCGTGCCCGGCGGACTGATCGCGGGCGTGCTGTTCCTGCTGCCCTCGGTGTTCCTGCTCACCGCCCTGGCCNACNGGCTATGCCCTCTNGGGGCAGCTGCCGCTGCTGGCGTCGGTGTTTGCGGTGCTCAAGCCGGCGGTGCTGGCGATCGTGCTGGTGGCGGCCTGGCGGCTGGGCCGGCGCGCCCTGCACACGCCTCTGCTGGTCGGCTTCGCCGCCGCGGCGTTTCTGGCCCTGGCCGTGCTGCGGCTGCCCTATCCGCTCGTGGTGGCAGGGGCTGCCCTGTGCGGTCTGGTGGTGGGCCGCTGGCGCGCCGGGCTGCTGGTCGCTCCCGCCCATGCACCCCCTTCCGGTCATCGGGGCAGCGGCGCAGCCGCCGGCAGCGACCCCCTCGCCGCGGCGGAGCCGATTCACGGCGATCAGACCCCCACCCCGGCGCACGCCCGCTTCTCGCGGCGCCGCCTGGCGCTCACCCTGCTCGCCTGGGGACTGGGCCTGCTGATCCCCCTGGCGCTGCTCACCGCCGCCGGCGGCTGGAACGGCATCCTGCCGCTGATGGCCCGCTTCTTCAGCCGCGTGGCACTGCTCAGCTTCGGCGGGGCCTACGCCGTGCTGCCTTATGTGGCCCAGGGGGCGGTGGAGCAGTTCGGCTGGCTCTCGGCCGCCCAGATGGTGGATGGCCTGGCCCTGGGGGAGACCACGCCCGGGCCGCTGATCATGGTGGTGGCCTTCGTGGGCTTCATGGGCGGCTGGACCGGCAGCAGCGGCAGCTGGGGTCTGGCCGTGGCCGCCACCCTGGTCACGGTGTGGTTCACCTTCCTGCCGTCGTTCGGGTTCATCCTCGCCGGCGCTCCGCTGGTGGAGGCCAGCCGCGGCGACCTGCGTCTCGGCGCCCCGCTCACCGCGATCACGGCAGCGGTGGTGGGCGTGATCGCCAGCCTGGCGGTGTTCTTCGCCGGGCCGGTGCTCTGGCCTGAGGGCCGCTTCAGCACCGGCGCGGCGCTCGTGGTGGCGCTGGCGCTGGCGGCGCTGCTGCG
>NZ_LFEK01000018.1 GCF_001039265.1 Synechococcus sp. GFB01
GCTGTTCGGCGAAATGCACCACCGCAGCCGGTCGCTCGCTGCGCAGCAGCTCCAGCAGCCGGTCGTACTCCCGGGCGATGTCGAGATGCACGAAGCGCATCGCCCGGCCGCCCACCTGTTCCCACGCCCGCAGACGGTCGCTGATCGTGGCGATCGGAGTGAGTGACTCAACGCCCAGGTCGATGTCGATCTTGCGGCGACTGAGGTTGTCGACGATGACCACATCGTGACCCGCATCGGCCAGGTTCACGGCGCAGGGCCAGCCGCAGAACCCATCGCCGCCCAGAACGAAGACCTTCATGGCGACCGTCATGGCAAAAAACCCAGACTCCTTGCCGGATGGGCGCGTGCTCTGATCCGCAAGCTACTACAGGCCTTCGGCAGGGCTCTCGGGTGCGGCCGGGCCTCAGCTGATGCCGGCAGCAACCGCGACGAGCACCAGCACCAGCACCGCCCCGCCGATCAGCAGCAGGCGGGTGTTGGCCGTGCTGCCCTCCCCCTTCTCCATCACCACCATGCGGGGTTCGCGGGCGAAGGCGTTGAGTTTGCCGCCGTCTTCCTCGGTGACCTGCATGGAGACCTCTGCACTGGTGGCCACCTTATGGATGGCCGCGCGGTCGTTGCCGGGGCTCGGCACGGAACTTCATGTGCCCCACCCTGGGCTCAGCTGCCCACACGCCCCGTGGTTGGGGAGCTCGGGCTGGCCTGGGGTCGCATCGGCAGCCTGCCGGCCAGCAGGGCGCGGCGACCCGCCTCGCAGGCCTGGGCCATGGCCAGGGCCATGGCGGGAGGGTTGCCGGCCAGGGCGATGGCGCTGTTGATCAGCAGGGCGTCGGCGCCCATCTCCATCGCCTGGGCTGCCTCGCTGGGCACACCGATGCCGGCGTCCACCACCACGGGCACGCCGGCGTTCTCGATGATCAGGGCGATGTTGGCGGCATTGCGGATGCCCTGACCCGAGCCGATCGGTGAACCCAGCGGCATCACCGTGGCGCAGCCCGCCTCCTCGAGGCGCCTGGCCAGCAGCGGATCGGCATTGATGTAGGGCAGCACGGTGAAGCCCTCCTTCACCAGTTGCTCGGCAGCCGCCAGGGTGCCGATCGGGTCCGGGAGCAGGTGCTTCGAGTCGGGAATCACCTCCAGTTTCACGAAGCTGTTGTCCTCCTGCCCGGCCAGCCTGGCCAGCTCCCGCCCAAGCCGTGCCACCCGCACCGCTTCCTCGGCCGTGGCGCAGCCGGCCGTGTTGGGCAGCATCCAGATCCGCGTCCAGTCGATCGCCTCCATCAGCCCCTCGTGGCCGGCGGCCTGGGTCTGCACCCGCCGCACCGCCACGGTGACGATCTCGCAGCCGCTGGCCTCCAGACTGGCCTGCATGGCGGCAAGACTCGGATACTTCCCCGTTCCGGTCATCAGCCGGCTGCGGAAACGGCGCCCGCCGATCACCANGGCATCGGTTTGCTCCTCCGGTCCACGGGCCGGTGCAAGAGAGTCGCCGGAGACGGGCTCGGGCGNCGATGGGCTGGCTGCAACCACTGGGGCCGGGGCGAAACGGTTCGGATCGATCTAGCCTCCCATCACCCCGATCCCACTGTCGTGCCTGCTGCCCCCCTGGTCCTGGCCAGTGCCCTGCTGGCCGCCACACCGCTCGCCGCCGAGGGGATCGCGCCGGTGGCGGGCCCCAGTGCTGGCGCCAGCATGCTGATCGACACGGCCAGTGAGACGGTCGTGGGTCCTGTCGAGACCTTTGATCCGGTGGGCCGGGCCGAGCTGCTGGAGCGAGAGCTGCCCCGCCAGTGGAGCGGCACCTACCAGTCGTTCGCGGCGGGCCCGCCCCTGCCGGCGGCGCTGACGCTCTCCAGCGTTCGGGCCATGGGCGCGATGGTCGATCTGCGGGGTGAGATCAGCATCGATGGCGTGGTGGTGCCTGTGCAGGGCAACCTCAACGCCAAATCCGATCAGCTCGACCTGATCCCCCTGGGTGACCGCATCGGCGGCGGCCTCGAGCCGGGTGGACAGTTCCAGGGTCTGCAGGGTCTGGAGCTGAGTGGTTGGAATGCCAACCGGCTCACCGACCAGGGCGGCCGGCTGGCGCTGCAGCCAGGGTCGCTGCCACCGGCTGCCGAGGGCAGGGAGCAGGCGCCCTCCTCCTCGATGCCGGTGCGAGGCCTCTGGTGAGATTCCGAGCCCGTCGCGAGCGGCGGGTCAGGCGGCTGTGCTGCGCTCCAGCTGTCGCTCCAGTCGGGCCAGGCGCTTCCGGGCCGTCTTGTTGGCAGCATCGATCTCCAGCACCCGGCGGTAGGTGGAGGCGGCTTCCTCGCTCTTGAGTTGCTTCTCCANGGCGAAAGCCAAATTGTTGAGAGCCACCGGGTAATCGGCCTTGGCCTGAAGGGCCAGGCGGTAGTGGTTCACCGCCGTCTTGAACTGGCCCTGAGCCGCCANGGCGAAGCCGAGGGCGTTCTGAATCAGGGCCGTGGCTTCGGCCGGATCCTGTTCGGACGCAACGCGCTTGAGGGCGAGCTTGAGATTGTCGGCGGCCTGGCCGTAGAGGCGCTTGCGGAGCTGCACCGACGCCAGCTCATAGAGGCTCGCCGCGTCGGCAGGCTGTTCCCCCTGCTGGCGTTCCAGCCTGGCCAGGGTGGCTTCATCCCCCCGCACTCGCCAGATCTGACGGCCGACTGCCACGGCGGCGACGGCCAGCAGGAGCACCAGGCCGATCAGGTAGGCCTGGGGCAGGAGGGAATCCACGGGAGTTGACCGGAGGGGACTATTCAGCTCTGGGCGGCACCCACCACGCTGCTGAAGCTGGCGGGGTCGATCACGGCCATCTGGGCCAGCATCTTGCGGTTGAGCCGCACGTCGGCCTTCTTGAGGCCACCCATCAGACGGCTGTAGCTCATGCCGTTGATGCGGGCGGCCGCATTGATGCGGGCGATCCAGAGGCGACGGAAATCGCGCTTGCGGCGGCGGCGATCGCGGTAGGCGTTGCAGAGCGCCTTCATCACCCGCTGGTTGGCGGTACGGAACAGCGAGCCATTGCCGCCGCGGAAGCCCCGCGCCAGGCGGAGGATCTTGTTGCGACGCTTACGGGCGACGTTGNCCCTTTTGACGCGGGCCATGGCAGGGAATCAGATGGGTTGGAAACGACGGGAAACGGCTGGGCGTGACGCTCAGGCGTAGGGGAGCATCGCGCTCACGTTGTCGGCGTCGCGCTCATCCACCAAGGCCATGGTGGCGAGATAGCGCTTGCGCTTCGGGCTCTTGGCGTCGAGCAGATGGCTGCGGAACGCGCGCCGACGCAGGAACTTGCCGCTGCCGGTGGCCTTGAACCGCTTGGCGGCAGCTTTGCGGGTCTTGAGCTTCGGCATGTCTCCCAACGCGGGCACAAACAAGCAGAGTACGACGTGGTGGTCCGATCCACCAAGACCCGCCCCTTCTTCCGACCTGCCCCTNCGCCATGGTCCTGCCCATTCGCCACCTCTCCGGGGCGCCCAGGCCGTCCCTGCGCTGGAGCGCCGCCTGCTCGGCGGCCCTGCTGGTAGCGGCCGGCTGTGGGCTGGGGCGCAGCGGTGCCGTGGCGGAGGAGGAGCCCGCGCCGGCAGGGGTGCAGGCCACCGTCCAGACCCACCTGCAGGTGCCGGCCCCGCCGCTGATGGCTGCTCCCCGGCCGGAGCTGTGGGTGGCTCTGGCCGCCCGACTGGGTGGCGCTCAGCCCCTGATGCTGCGGGCTGCCCGCGGAGCCCTCACCCTGACCAGTCGCGATGGCCAGCGCTTCGAGGCTGCCGAACTGGAGCTGCGCTGGCGGCCCCTGCCGCTGGCTGCCAGCCTGAATCTGCGGCGCCGCGTGATCGGACCCTTCGCCAGCTATGAGAGCGCCGAGGCATCGGCCCAGCGCTGGCGGCAGCAGGGGGTGGAGACGCTGATCGCCCATCCTGCCGACTGGGAGGTGTGGGCAGCGGCCGATGCTCCCCTGCCGGAGGGTCAGAGCTCCCGGCTTGTTGAGCTGCAGCTGCATGAGCGGCTGCAGCCCGAGCTCCGCTCCGCTAGCGGCCCCGTGGCGCTCGAGGGTCCGGTGCGACTGGAGGCACCCGGCGGCCTGCGCTGGCAGGGAGGGGTGTTCGCGGGGCCGTTCCGCATCCAGCCCGATGCCTATGGCACCTGGTCGCTGGTGGAGCTGGTCCCGCTGGAGCGCTATCTGCTTGGCGTGGTGCCCCATGAGATCGGGGCCGGTTCGCCTCCGGCCGCCTGGCTGCCCAGGCGGTGCTGGCACGCACCTGGGCCCTGCGAAACCAGGGTCGCTACGCGGTGGATGGCTATCACCTCTGCAGCGATACCCAGTGCCAGGTGTACGGCGATCCGGGTCAGGCCGGGTCGGCCGTTCGCCGTGCGGTGGCGGCGACCCGCAATCAGATGCTGAGCTGGCAGGGGCAGCCCATCCATGCCGTGTATCACGCCACCAACGGCGGGGTCGCGGCCGGTTTCGATGAGGTGTGGAGCGGATCTCCCGTGCCTTATCTGCAGCCCCGCCTCGATGGTTCGGAGGCCCTGCAGCAGCGTTTTCTGATTCCCATGGCCCCAGGCCAGGTGGGGGCGCTGCTGGCCACCAGTGCCGGTTTCTACGGGGCGGGCCATCCCCGCTTTCGCTGGAGCCGCAGCCTCGATGCTGCCCAGATCGCCGCCGCGGTGCGGCCCCTGGCGCCGGACCTGGGCGAGCCCCGGCGCCTCGCCGTGCTGGAGAGGGGGGCGAGCGGCCGTGTGCTGGCCTTGCAGATCCAGGGAACGGGCGGATCGCTGGTGCTGCGGCGCGATGCCATCCGGCGCCAGTTCCGCAGCCTGNCCAGCANCCTCNTTCTGGTGCANCCGGANGGNCCNGGCCGCTGGCGGTTCCANNGGGGCGGATTCGGTCACGGCGCCGGGCTCTCCCAGGCNGGAGCGATCGATCTGGCCAGCCGCGGCTGGAGCACCGCTCGCATCCTGGAGCACTACTACCCGGGGACCAGCCTGGTGGAGCTTGGTGCACCGTGACCCTTGGTCCCCGATGGCTCCCCTTAGAGTCGGGCCACGTTCGGGCCTGCCATGGCTGCGTCTGGCCTTGCCAATGAGCAGCTGCCCGGATCAGGCCGCAGGGTTTCCTCGACCCTGTTCCTGATCGGTTGCGGCTGGGTGGGCATGGCCCCGCACTGGCTCGATCCGACTCTGCGCCCCTGGCCCGCGCTCAGCCTGGCCGTGCTGCTCGGGGGGTACAGCCTNGCGCACGGTGCTGCTGCAGGCGCTCCGCCCGCAGTCTGCGGTTCGGGACCTCTCCGCCGCCGCCGACCCCGGCGGCTCTTCACCTGCGAGCGCTGATGCTCTGCCCCCGGTGGATGTGGTGGTGGCTGCCCGCGATGAGCAGGCCGTCATTGCTCGCCTGGTGGAGGGCATCGCCCAGCTGCGCTACCCGCCCGGCCGTCTCAGTCTCTGGGTTGTTGACGATGCCAGCAGCGACCTCACTCCCCAGCTGCTGGGCAAGCTGCAGCAGCGCTTCGGCTTCCTGAATGTCCTGCGCCGGGAGCCCGGGGCCGGGGGCGGCAAGTCGGGCGCCCTCAATCTGGTGTGTGAGCAGCTCCAGGGGCGCTGGATGCTGGTGCTGGATGCCGATGCCGACCTTCAGCCCGACACGCTGGAACGGCTGATTCCCATGGCCGAGGCCGGCGGCTGGGCCGCCGTGCAGTTGCGCAAGGCGGTAGCGAACCCGCTGGTCAACTGGCTGACCCGTGCCCAGGCCATGGAGATGGCTCTCGATGCGGAGATCCAGCAGGGCCGGCTGGCCTGCGGGGGTGTGTCCGAGCTGCGCGGCAACGGACAGCTGCTGCGGCGCGATGGTCTGCAGCGCTGCGGGGGTTTCAACGAGGAGACCGTGACCGACGACCTCGATCTCAGTTTCCGGTTCCTGCTGGAGGGTCTGCCGATCGGTGTGGTCTGGGATCCCCCTGTGCAGGAGGAGGCGGTGCTCACCCTGGCGGCCCTCTGGCGGCAACGGCAGCGCTGGGCCGAGGGTGGTCTGCAGCGGTTCTTCGACTACTGGCCCCAGCTCTGGTCGGCTCGCATCACACGTGTGCAGCGCATCGATCTGGCCTGTTTTTTCCTGCTTCAGTACGCCATGCCCGTGGTGGCCTGGGCAGATCTGCTGGGGGCCCTGCTCAGCCGCACATCCCCGGTCTTCTGGCCCCTGTCGTTCCTGGCCTTTAGCCTCTCTGGGGTGTCGATCCTCAGCGGCTGCCGTCGTCCCAGTGAAGGGCCGGGCTTCCCGCCCATGAATCCCTGGAATCTCGCCCTGGGCATCGCCTACCTGGGCCACTGGTTCCTGGTCATACCCTGGACCACCCTGCGCATGGCGCTGTTGCCCAAGACGCTGATCTGGGCCAAGACCACCCATCTCGGAGGCGAGCCCCTGGAGGATGCGGCCGCGGCCTGATCGGAGTGCCCGCCCTCCTCAGGCAACATCCCCCGGCACCACATCGGCCCCATCATCGGTGGGATCCAGATCGATCACCTCACCGTTGAAGAACTCCGCCAGTCGTCGGGCCTTCTCATCGATCGGGTCGCTCTGAGGGAGGGGCGCTGTTGCCGCAGCTGCCGGGCGGGTCGGTTGGGCTCCTGTGCTGGCGGCGGCTGGCGCCGGAGGTCGAGATGGCTGTGGAACGGTCGATGGCGGCGGCGGGTTCGCTCCGGGCTGTGCTGCCGGGATGGCAGCCTGGGCTGCAGCCGCCGGCTCGCCGCCGGCTTCCAGCACCAGCTGGCGAGGGCTGCCCAGGGCCTTGGCCACGGCCTGCTCCAGCAGAGGCAGGCGGCTCTGCACCATCGCCATCCAGTTGCCGGCCACCTGCACCACGGCCCGGCGCTCATCGAGGCGTAGCAGACGCGCCTGCTGGGAGAGCAGCATGCGCGTCGAGGGCAGTTCCAGTCCCGCCAACACGTGCTGCCAGAGTTCTCCCAGATCCGGTTCCGGTGAGGGCTGCGGGCCCGGGGTGTCCGCGGGCTGCGGTTGCGGCATGGCCGGGGGGGGTTGCAGAGTTTCCGGCTGCGGCCCAGGCATCGGCACTGGTGGCGCTGCCGGCGCGGGAGTGGTTGGCTGCAGCGGAGCCGTTGTGGCTGCACCCCTGACCGCTGCTCCAGTGTCGGCCAGCAGTCCCAGCAGCAGCACCTCCAGCCACAGCCGTGGATTGACGCTGTGGCGCAGCTGCTGCTCGCTGCCGCGCAGCTGGGACTGCCAGCCCAGCAGGCGGGCCTGGCCGACGCGCTTGGCCAGTTCCGGCAGCCTGGGTCTGAACTGGGGGGAGACCCGCGTCAGTTCCAGCCGCTCCGGCGCGGCGGCGGTGAGCACCAGATCGCGCAGCAGGCTGGCCAGGCCCTGCAGCATCGCCGCCGGCTCGCGCCCCCTGTCCAGCAGCTCGCGGCAGGCTTGCAGCAGGCCCAGCGGATCGGCGCTGGCCAGGGCGCCGGCCAGCTCCAGCAATTCCTGTTCCGGCACGGCCCCGAGCAGCTCCCAAACCGCTGTCGCCTCGACCGGCGCCGGCAGCAGGCTGAGCTGATCGAGCAGGCTCTCGGCGTCGCGCAGGCCCCCCTGGGCCCGCTGGGCCACCACGTGCAGCGCCTCGGGGGTGATGCCGATGGCTTCCTGCTCGGCGATCCAGCCGAGATGACGCTCCAGGGCCTCCAGAGGGATGCGCCGGAAATCGAAGCGCTGGCAGCGGCTGAGAATCGTGGGCAGCACCCGCTGGGGGTCGGTGGTGGCCAGCACGAACACCACCCGCGGTGGCGGCTCCTCCAGGGTTTTCAGCAGGGCGTTGAAGGCGGCGGTCGAGAGCATGTGGCACTCGTCGACCACATACACCTTCCAACGGGCCTGCACCGGCGCGAAGCGGGAGCGTTCGATCAGCTCGCGGATGTTGTCGACGCCCGTGTTGGAGGCGGCGTCGATCTCGATCACATCCAGGGCGGTGCCGGTGGCGATGGCGGTGCACAGGTCGCAGCTGCCGCACGGCTCGGTTGTGGGCCCGTCGCCGGCCAGGCAGTTGAGCGAGCGGGCCAGGATGCGGGCGCTGGAGGTCTTGCCGGTGCCGCGCGGCCCGCTGAACAGGTACGCCGGGGCGATCCGTCCGGTGCGCAGGGCGTTGCCCAGCGTGGCGGCGATTGCCTCCTGCCCCACCAGCTGGTCGAAGCGCTGCGGCCGGTACTTGTGGTGGAGGGGCTGGTGCAGCTTGGGCTGCTCCATGGGGCGAGCCTCAGCCGGGCGGGATCCGAGGCTACTGGCCTTCTCCGGGATCATGGCCCGCTGCCAGCCGCCGCTGCAGCTGAGCCTCGATTGCCGCCTCGAGGTCCTCCACCTCCGCCAGCTGGTCGGCCAGTCGCTGGGCCGCGCGACGCAGCATCTCGAACTGGCTCTGGCCCCAGCGGGCCTCGGCCTGCCGCAACTCCCGCTCCAGACGGTTCTGAAGCCGCTGACGCAGGGCCTCCANNNGCTGCTGCAGGCTGCTGGCGATCAGTTCCGGATCCAGCTGCTCCCATCCCTTCCCGAGGCCGCGCTCCAACCCCTGCTCGAGGAGCCTGCGGGCGCCGCTCAGCACTGCCGATGGGAACTGCAGGAGATCATCCACCTGGGCGCTGCGGTGCCGACCGGTCTTGCACCAGTGGGCGAAGTGCTCGCAGTTGTTGAACAAGAGGTTGTAGTCCTGCTCCCCCAGACGGCCCATGGCCCGCCGCAGGGTCACCCCCNGGGGGGAGCAGCTGCCCTCCGGGTAGGTCACCACGCTCACAGGCTGGTCGCGGCTGAAGGCCTCGAGGGAGCTGCGCAGGATCTCACGGCCCTCCAGGTAGTGGGCCACCGTGCCGTCACCCAGGTCGATGCCGTGATGGTTGAACAGGCCGTGCCCGCGAGGGACCTGCAGGTGATCGGCGCGGGTCAGGGGCTCAGGCGCTGGCCGCCTGGGGGTTGGTGCCCAGAGGGACCACCTGGCCCTTGCTGCGGGATTCCACCAGTGCGCGGGTGATCGTGAAGGTCTTCACGTCGCTGCGCGAGGGCAGGTCGTACATCAGATCGAGCATCAACTCCTCCACGATGCCGCGCAGGGCCCGGGCGNNCGTCTTGCGACGGTGGGCCTCGGCCGCGATGGCCTCGACGGCATCGGCTTCGAACTCGAGACGCACCTCGTCCATGCTCAGCAGCGTCTGGAACTGCTTGACCAGGGCATCGCGTGGCTCGGTGAGGATCGCCTCGAGGGCGCGGGCATCCAGGGGCTCCAGCACGGCCGACACGGGAAGGCGGCCGATGAACTCGGGGATCAGGCCGTAGCGCACCAGGTCATCGGGCTCGAGGTGGCGCAGCACATCGGTGGCCTGGCGGTCCTTGCCGCTGCGGAGCCGACCGCTGCCCTCGGGATTGATGAAACCGATGGCGTTGCGGCCCAGACGACGCTGCACCACCTCCTCAAGGCCCACGAAGGCACCGCCGCAGATGAACAGGATCTGGCTGGTGTCGATCTGGATGCAGTCCTGGTAGGGATGCTTGCGGCCTCCCTGGGGCGGAACGTTGGCCACCGTGCCCTCCAGCATCTTGAGCAGAGCCTGCTGCACCCCTTCGCCGGAAACGTCGCGTGTGATCGAGGGGTTCTCGCTCTTGCGGGCGATCTTGTCGATCTCGTCGATGTAGATGATGCCGCGCTGGGCTTGCTCCACATCCAGATCGGCCTTCTGCAGCAGCCGCAGCAGGATGTTCTCCACGTCCTCACCCACGTAGCCCGCCTCGGTGAGGGTGGTGGCGTCGGCCACGGCGAAGGGAACATCCAGAAGCTCAGCGAGCGTCTGGGCCAGCAGCGTCTTGCCGCTGCCTGTGGGGCCGATCAGCAGGATGTTGCTCTTGTGCAGCCGGGTGCCGTTCTGGTCGGTCTCGCCCTTGCCGTCGCCGCGCCAGGCCAACCGTTTGTAGTGGTTGTAGACAGCCACCGACAGGGTTTTCTTGGCTGCCTCCTGACCCACCACCTGCCGATCGAGGAAGGCCTTGATCTCCTGGGGCTTGGGAATCTCGGCCAGGGTGGGAACCGGTTTGCTCGGTTTCTTGGTCGGCTGCTTGCTGCGCTGGTGGTCACCCTGGTGCCTCGTTCCGGAGACCGGGGCCTCCACGAGTTCCTCGTCGAGGATCTCGTTGCAGAGGTCGATGCACTCGTCGCAGATGTAGACACCCGGGCCCGCGATCAGTTTGCGCACCTGATCCTGCGACTTGCCGCAGAAGGAGCACTTCAGGTGGGCGTCGAACTTGGCCATCAGCTGGGGTCGATCGGCGGAGGGCTCCTGGTGACAGGATCGACCTGAACGGAGGGTTCGTCAGCCGACCTTAAGGATCAAACCGGAAGAGCGGTCATTCGGCGTCGGCGATGGGGCCGCTGCCGGAGTCGCTCACCACACGGTCGATCAGACCGTATTCAACCGCCTCCGCAGGCGAAAGGAAGTAGTCGCGGTCGGTATCTTCAGCGATCTTGTCGAGAGGCTGGCCAGTGTGCTGCGCCATCAGGCCGTTGAGGGTGTCCTTGAGGAAGAGGATCTCCTTGGCCTGGATCTCGATGTCGATGGCCTGACCCTGGGCCCCGCCGAGGGGCTGGTGGATCATGATCCGGGCGTTGGGCAGGGCCAGCCGCTTCCCCCTGGTGCCGCCGGATAGCAGGAAGGCGCCCATCGAGGCTGCAAGCCCGTAGCAGATGGTCACCACGTCCGGGGCGACCTGCTGCATGGTGTCGTAGATGGCGAGACCGGCGGTCACGGACCCGCCGGGTGAATTGATGTAGATCTGAATGTCCTTCTCGGGGTCCTCCGCTTCCAGGAACAGGAGCTGGGCCACCAAGGCATCGGCCACGGCATCGTCGATGCCCGTGCCCAGGAAGATGATCCGCTCCCGCAGCAGGCGGGAGTAGATGTCGAAGGCCCGCTCGCCCTTGCCCGACTGTTCCACGACCGTGGGCAGCACCCCGGGCGCGGCCAGCGGACCCGCCGACCAGCAGCCGGCCGACCAGTGGCTGTGAATCGGGTGGGGGAAGCGGGCGTCGATCACGCGGGGTGACGGGCTGATGGCCTCAATCTATGGGGCCGGCAGGGCCGCCGGCGTCAGCCCTTGTCGCTGCTGCCGGCCTTCTTGGTGGCAGGCCTGGCGTCCGCAGCGGCCCCGTCGTCCTCATCGGCCACATCACCGGCGACGGCTTTCTCGCTGATGGAGCTGTTGGCCTCCAGCCAGCTGAACAGCTTCTCCTGCAGCAGATCGTCGGCAACCGCTGCTCGCAGCCGCACCGGATCGATGTTGCCCTCCTGGCTCAGGCCCCGGCTGATCTCCTTGATCTTGGCATCGATCTCCTGGGCCTCCACCTCGATCGCCTCGGCGGCGGCAAGAGCCTTGAGGGCCAGGCTCCGCCGCAGCCGCTCCTCGGCCTCCGGCCTGGAGGTGTCCATCAGCGAGCGCACCAGATCGGGGGTGAACAGCTTCTTCACGTCCATGCCTTGCTGGGCGATCTGGCCGGCGGTCTGCTCGATCAGGTTGCGGATCTCCTGCTGCACGAGGGTTTCCGGCAACTCCACCTCCAGTTCGGCCACCAGCGCAGCCAACAGGGCGTCGTGCCGGGCTCCCCTGGCGCGACGCTCGGCATCCTCCCGGAGACGGGTTTCCAGCTCCTGCCGCAGTTCGGCCAGGGTCTGCTTGTCGCTGGCCTGCTGGGCGAAGGCATCGTCGAGGGCAGGCAGCTCGCGGGTCNTGAGGTCCTTCAGGGTGATCTCGAAGCGGGCCTTGCGCCCGGCGGCCTCCTCCTGGGGATAGCTGTCGGGGAACTGGCAGTCGACCGTTCGGGTCTCACCCACTGTCATGCCGATCACCCCCTCCACGAAGCCGGGAATCATGCGGCCCTCCTCGAGCTCCACCTCCAGCGCATCACTGCTGCCGCCGCTGATCGGCTCCTCGCTGTCGGCGTAGACACCGCTGAAGCTCAGCACCGCCACATCACCGCTGCGGGCGGCGCGGTCCTCCACGGGCACGAGGGTGGCCAACTGTCTGCGCGATTGTTCGATCAGCTCGTTGACCCGGGCCGGGTCATAGGCCACCGGTTCGGCTTCCGCCTTGAGGCCCCTGGTCTTCTTCAGGCTGGGGCTGGGTTCCACGTCCAGTTCCAGCGTGATCGTGAGTTCGCTGCCCGGTTGGAAGCGCTCCAGCACGGTCTCGAAGCCTTCGGTGAGCTCGGGCCTGCCGATCGCGGCCACCTTCTCAACCTCCAGCGCATCGCGGAAGGCGGCATCCACGAGATCTTCCAGGGCGGTGGCGCGGATCCGCAGGGGGCCGATCTGCTGGAGCAGCACCGCACGGGGAACCTTGCCCTGGCGGAAGCCCGGCAGCCGCACCGTGCGGCTGAGCTTGCTCACGGCAGCCTCGAAGCTGGCCTGGCTGCGGCTGGCGGGAATGGCCAGTTCCAGGGCCACCCGGCTGCCGGGCCTGGAGCTCACCGTCACCTGAAGCTCGGCCTGGGACGGACTGGCCTTGGCGGAGCCGGCCTTCTTGCTGGGCTGGGTGGTGCTGGCGGCAGGAGTCATGACAGTGCGAGGCAGCCCTCGATCCTAGAAACCGATCCGCCGATGGCCCGTGCGCCTGAATCCGTCGTAAGGTATGGACCATATCCACACCGTCGGTCAAGGTGAGCGGGCGAGTTCCGCGACCGTGGTTCCGCCGGTGTCTATCCAGTCTGAACAATTGACATCGTCATCAGCCCCCGCGGCATCGCAGGTGGCCTCGTGGCCTGGCACATCGTTCAGCTGAACGCTTCAGATCCGTACCGTTTCACCGCTCCCTTTGGCCGTCGCCCAGANCGCTTCCCGTCCCGCCAGCGCCAGCCTTCCCAGTCGCCCCCTGAGGGTGGCCATCCTCGGTGTCACCGGGGCAGTGGGTCAGGAGCTGCTCAAGCTGCTCGAAGAGCGCCACTTCCCTGTGGCCGACCTGATCGCCCTGGCCTCCCCCCGCTCGGCTGGCCAGAACCTCCTCTGGCAGGGCCAGGAACTTCCCATCCAGCCCGTCACGGCGTCTGCTTTCACGGGGGTGGATCTGGTGCTCGCCTCCGCCGGTGGTTCGGCTTCGAAGCAGTGGGCACCGGTGGCCGCCGCCGCAGGCGCGGTGGTGATCGACAACTCCAGCGCCTTCCGCATGGATCCGTCGGTGCCCCTGGTGGTGCCGGAGGTGAATCCCGCTGACGCCTTCAGCCATCAGGGGATCATCGCCAATCCCAACTGCACCACGATCCTGCTCACCCTGGCCCTGGCGCCGCTGCAGGCCCGTCGGCCGATCAGGCGGGTGGTGGTTAGCACGTACCAGAGCGCCAGCGGTGCCGGTGCCCGGGCCATGGAGGAGCTGCGCAGCCTTAGCCGCACCGTGCTCGACGGCGGTGAGCCCGTGAGCACGGTGCTGCCCCACTCGCTCGCCTTCAATCTGTTCCTGCACAACTCGCCGCTGCAGCCCAACGGCTACTGCGAGGAGGAGCTCAAGATGCTCCATGAGACCCGCAAGATCATGGGGCTCCCGGAGCTGCTCCTGTCGGCTACCTGCGTGCGGGTGCCGGTGTTGCGGGCCCACTCCGAAGCCGTGAACATCGAGTTCTTCGAGCCCTTCCCGGTGGACGAGGCCCGTGCCCTGCTGCAGCANGCCCCCGGCGTGGAGCTGCTCGAGAACTTCGAGACCAACCGCTTCCCGATGCCCACCGACGTGACAGGGCGCGATCCTGTGGCGGTGGGCCGCATTCGCCAGGATCTCAGCGACCCCAACGCCCTGGAGCTCTGGCTCTGCGGCGACCAGATCCGCAAGGGGGCTGCCCTCAACGCCATCCAGATCGCCGAACTGCTGCTCACCGGAGGTGCCGCTTGAGCGGAGCGATCCCGGGGCCCTGGGCCCAGGCACCCTTCGGCCGGGTCGTCACCGCCATGGTTACCCCCTTCCGGCCCGACGGTGCCGTGGACCTGGATCTGGCCGCGCGCCTGGCCGATCACCTGATCCTCAACGGATCCGATGGCCTGGTGGTCTGCGGCACCACCGGTGAATCCCCCACCCTCAGCTGGGACGAGCAGCACCGGCTGTTCGCCGCCGTCAAGGAGGCGGTGGCGGGACGGGGCTGCCTGATCGCCGGCAGCGGCAGCAACTGCACCGCCGAGGCTGTGGAAGCCACCCGTGAGGCGGCCACCCTCGGCGCGATGGCGCGCTGGTGGTGGTGCCCTACTACAACAAGCCGCCCCAGGCCGGGCTCGAGGCCCACTTCCGCGCCATTGCCTCGGCGGCCCCGGAGCTGCCGCTGATGCTCTACAACATCCCGGGGCGCACCGGCGCCAGCCTGGCTGCCGAGACCACGGCCCGCCTGCTCGACTGCCCCAATGTGGTGAGCTTCAAGGCCGCCAGCGGCACCACCGAGGAGGTGAGCGCCCTGCGGGCCCTCTGCGGCGATCGGCTCGCCATCTACTCAGGCGACGACGCCCTCACCCTGCCGATGCTGGCCGTGGGTGCCGTCGGGGTGGTGAGCGTGGCCAGCCATCTGGTCGGAGTCCGGATCAGCCGCATGATCTCCGCCTTCCTCGCCGGTGACGGTGCCACCGCCCTGGCCCTGCACGATCAGATCCTGCCCCTGGTCAGAAGCCTCTTCTGCACCACCAACCCGATTCCCGTGAAGGCCGCCCTGGAGTTGACCGGCTGGCCGGTGGGTGCCCCAAGACTGCCGCTCCTTTCTGCCCCTGACGACGTGAGACAACGCCTTTCCGAAACACTGGCCGCCCTGCGTCCCACCTGACGCCAAGGCTGTTTTCCGGCTCATTCGGTTCCACTCTGCCCATTCCAATCCCTGTCAACCGACTTCACAACCATGCCCAGTCAGAACGGTCATAGCCCCAGCAACAGTCCCGCCTCCAGCAAGGCTTCCAGTGCGGCCCTGCGGGTGATCCCCCTCGGTGGCCTGCATGAGATCGGCAAGAACACCTGCGTGTTCGAGTACGGCGACGACATCATGCTGGTGGATGCCGGCCTGGCCTTCCCGAGCGATGGCATGCACGGCGTCAATGTTGTGATGCCGGATACCAGCTATCTCAAGGAAAATCAGAAACGCATCCGCGGCATGATCGTGACCCATGGTCACGAGGATCACATCGGTGGCATTGCTCACCACCTCAAGAATTTCAACATACCGGTGATCTACGGGCCGCGCCTGGCCCTTTCTCTGCTCACCGGCAAGATGGAGGAGGCTGGTGTGATGGATCGCACCGTGCTGCAGACCGTTGGTGCCCGCGATGTGGTCAAGGTCGGCCAGCATTTCTCGGTGGAGTTCATCCGCAATACCCATTCGATGGCCGACAGCTTCTCGCTGGCCATCACCACCCCGGTCGGCACGGTGATCTTCACCGGCGACTTCAAGTTCGACCACACTCCCGTGGATGGCGAAACCTTCGACATCGCTCGCCTCGCCCATCATGGCGAGCAGGGCGTTCTCTGCCTGTTCAGTGATTCCACCAATGCCGAGGTGCCCGGCTTCACCCCCAGTGAGCGCTCGGTGTTCCCCAACCTGGATCGCCACATCGCCCAGGCGGAGGGTCGGGTGATCATCACCACCTTTGCCAGCTCGATCCACCGGGTGGCGATGATCCTGGAGCTGGCCCTCAAGAATGGCCGCAAGGTAGGACTTCTGGGGCGCTCCATGCTCAACGTGATCGCCAAATCACGGGAGCTTGGCTATATGCGTGCCCCTGATGAGCTGTTCGTGCCCATCAAGCAGATCCGCGATCTGCCCGACCGCGAAATCCTGTTGCTGATGACCGGCAGTCAGGGTGAGCCACTGGCGGCGCTGAGCCGGATTTCCCGCGGCGAGCATCCCCAGGTGCAGGTGAAGCCCTCCGACACGATCATCTTTTCGGCCAGTCCGATCCCCGGCAACACGATTTCGGTGGTCAACACCATCGATCGTCTGATGATGCTCGGAGCCAAGGTCGTGTATGGCAAGGGCGAGGGCATTCACGTGTCGGGCCACGGCTGCCAGGAAGACCAGAAACTGATGCTGGCCCTCACCAAGCCGAAGTTCTTCGTACCGGTGCATGGCGAGCACCGCATGCTCGTCTGCCACAGCAGGACGGCCCAGTCGATGGGTGTACCCGCCGACAACATCCTGATCATCGACAACGGTGATGTGGTGGAGCTCACCGCTGACGCGATCCGCAAGGGCGAGCCGGTGAAGGCCGGCATCGAACTGCTTGACGCCTCGCGCAACGGGATCGTGGACGCCCGCGTGCTCAAGGAGCGCCAGCAGCTTGCCGAGGATGGCGTGATCACCCTGCTGGCCGCGATCAGCACCGATGGCGCGATGGCCGCCCCGCCCCGCGTGAACCTACGCGGTGTGGTCACCACAGCCGATGCCCGCAAGCTCAGCCTCTGGGCGGAGCGGGAGATCACCTGGGTCCTGGAGAACCGCTGGAACCAGCTTTGCCGCAACACAGGTGGCAAGGCCCCCGATGTCGACTGGGTCGGTGTGCAGCGCGAGGTGGAACTCGGTCTGCAGCGCCGTCTGCGCCGGGAGCTGCAGATCGAACCGCTGATCCTCTGTCTGGTGCAGCCCGCCCCCGCCGGTACGCCGGCCTACAAGGGCCGGGCCGATGCCGAGCCGGATAGCCGTCCGGCACCCCGCGGCCGTGGCGGACGGGATGGCGCCGGACGTGACCGCCAGGACCGAGCCGCTCAGGACCGCCCCGCTGAACGGTCCCCTCAGCCGGTGAGCGCAGCGGCCACCCGGGTGGTCGCCGCCCCGGAGCATGAGTTCTCCGGTCGCACCCGCCGCCGCCGCTCCGCTGCTGCTAGCTGATCACCACCCGCAGCAGCCCCCTTGAGAGCTCCGCCATCTCCTCGGGGCTGAGCGACGAGGAGGGCAGTGGAGCCCGGCGGATCCCGGGCTCCAGCACGCTCCCGGCCTCCACAGGGCTCGACTCGGCAGGCCTCTCCTGGGATTCCGGCCCGATGACCGTGGCCTGGCTGGGCTCCGCCTTGAAAGGTCCGGGGCCTTCCAGCCGACGTTCGACGTAGTCGGGCATGAAGGGCCAGCGGAGCGCCTCCGCCTTGTCCTTGGCCTCGAGGGTCACCAGATCCTGGCGCGACGGATCCGCCAGGGCCACATCGATCTGATCGGGCTCCTCGACCACCTCCACGGCTTCGATGGTGTTGCTAGCCGCCGCACTGCCGGAGCCTGAGCCCTGCAGCCAGGGCATGGCCGGACTTCCCGGCCCGGAAGGCTCGGCTTCAGGGGCTGAGGCTCCCTTGCTGGCTGGAGCGGTGGATTGACCGCTCTGCTGCAGCCCCTGCTGGGCGATCTGGCGAAGTGCCGGCTCAGGGTTGGAGGCCAGCACCTCCTGGTAGTAGCGGGCNGCCGCGGCCTGATCACCCTTGCCATAGAGACGGGTATGGCCCAGCAGCAACAGCAGCCGCTGACGCAGCGGGTGGGCAGGATCGGCTGGCAGCTCGGTCAGCAGGGCCTGGCTCTGCCCTTCCACCTCGGGCCAGTTCTGCTCGGTGTAGAACTGCTCGATGGCGGCGTACCGCTCCTGCAGGGATTCAGGGGACGGGCTCATCGCAGCTGGTCGGTGGACGGCGGGTCAGCCACAGTGTGGGACCTCGCCAGCGCAGCTGCCAGCCATCCGGCAGCTCCTGGCNGCCTGGCTGCTGCCAGGCCGCCAGACGGTTCAGCAGATCATCGAGCTGGCGTGCCGGCATGACCAGCCCGCTCTCCCGTTGCAGCCAGTGATGCAGCAACCGTCGTCGGTTGCTCGCCTGCAGACGTAGCAGAGCCTGGCGATCCAGGCTGCTGCCGAGCTGGGCCGTGTCGGATGCCGGCTGCCCGCGGCGTAATGGTTGCAGGGCCAGTTCCAGCAGTTCGTCCTGCCCTGTGAGATCGTCGGCCAGCCGTTCGGCGAGACCGCTGATGCGTCGCTCGGCGCCCGGGTACAGAGCGTTGAGCACCGCCAGCACCTCCTGTCGGATGCGGTTGCGGCTGAACTGCCGGTCGTTGTTGCTGGGGTCCGGCCACAGCGGCAGCTGCAGGGCCTCACAGATGGCGCCCGTCTCGGCGCGGCTGAAGATCAGCAGCGGTCGGACCAGCCGCAGCCCGTCGGCGCCCAGGGGGCGCTGCAGCGGCAGGGCGGCCAGGCCGCGGCGATCACTGCCACGGGCCAGATTGAGCAGCACGGTTTCGGCCCGGTCGCTGGCGGTGTGGCCCGTCACCACGACGCTGGCACCCAGCCGTTGGGCCGCCTGCTCCAGACGCTCGTAGCGCCATCGCCGCGCGGCGGCCTCACCGCGGACCGGTCGCGCCCAGGTGTCGAGCAGCAGGGGCAGGTCCCGGGCCTCGGCCCAGCGGGCCAGCTCCTGGGCCTTCTGGCCGGAGTCGATGCGCCAGCCGTGATCGCCATGCCAGAGCGTCAGGCTCCACCGGTGCAGGCGCCGCAGATCCAGCAGCAGGCCGGCCAGGGTCATGGAATCCTGTCCGCCGGAGACAGCCAGCAGTAGCGGTTCCCCATGGGGAAGCAGCGTGGGCCTGCTCAGCAGCAGCCGATGCAGCCGCAGGTGGTGAGGGCTCCAGCGCTCCGCCATCAGTGCAACCCGGCGCTGCGTGGGAGAATCGCCCCACTGTGGATCCATCCGGCATGTCGCGTCTCGCCAAGCTGCCCGCCTCCCTCAGCACGGCGCTGGCCGAGCGCCGGGCCCTCAAGGTGATCGCCGGACTCACCAATTTCGATCAGGCCAGCGTGGAGCGCATCAGCCGCGCCGCTGGCCGCGGCGGTGCCGATCTGATCGATGTGGCCTGTGACCCCGAGCTGGTGCGGCTGGCCGCCGGTGTGAGCGGCCTGCCGATCTGTGTCAGCGCCGTGGATCCCGAGCTGTTCCCCGCTGCCGTGGCGGCTGGGGCCGCCATGGCGGAGATCGGCAACTACGACGCCTTCTATCCCCTGGGCCGCATCTTCGATGCCGCCGAAGTGCTGGAGCTCACCCGCCGCACCCGTGAGCTGTTGCCCGAGGTGGTGCTGAGCGTCACCGTGCCGCACCTGCTCCCGATGGATCAGCAGGAGCAGTTGGCGATCGACCTGGTGGCTGCCGGCGCCGACCTGATCCAGACCGAAGGCGGCACCAGTGCCAGGCCCTTCAGCGCCGGCAGCCTCGGTCTGATCGAGAAGGCCGCCCCCACGCTCGCCGCCGCCCACAGCATCAGCCGTGCCCTGGACGGGGCCGGTCTGGTGGCCCCGGTGCTCTGCGCCTCCGGACTTTCGGCCGTCACCGCCGGCATGGCAATCGCGGCCGGAGCAGCCGGTGTCGGCGTGGGCTCGGCCGTGAACAGGCTCCGTGACGAGCTGGCCATGCTGGCCGCGGTGAGGAGCCTGCGCGAGGCCCTGGGCGTCGGCGCTGCCGTGACGAGGCTGGTGTGAGCCGGGGTGTGACAGCTCCTGCCTGAATTTGCCCCCCTTGTTGTAGCTCTGCGAACCCATGTCTAGGTTGCAGGGGATCACCCCCGACAGGTCATGGGTTCCTTCGTCTGGCTCCTGCAGTGGCCGATCCGCGCTCTCGTGCTTCTCATCGTGGCCTGGCTGCCCCTCGGTGTTGAGGTCGACAACTTCGGCATCGCTCTGCTCGCCGCGGTGGTCATTGGTCTGCTGGGCACCCTTCTGATCCTGCCCCTCAAGGCCCTGCTGGCGCTTCCCTGGGCGGTGACGAGCCTGGGCGGCTTGATCACGCCGATCAGCTGGCTCTTCAACTGGGCGATCACCGTGATCCTGTTCGGCCTGGCGGCCTGGCTCATCCAGGGATTCCGCCTCAGGCAAGGCATCACGAGCGCCGTTCTCGGTGCGGTCGTCTATGCCGTGCTCTCCACGGTGATCCTGCGCATCCTCGGTCTCGAGGTCGACTTCACCCGCGCCTCGGCGCTGATACAGGCCCTGCCCACAACCTGAGCCTGGCTGAGGGTGCTGCCATCTGGGTCTGGGGCACCGGTGGCTGGGATCCGCACCTCCACGGAGCCGCCGGTCCGGAGAGAATGGCCGCATGGCCAGCCCCTTCCAGCTTCATGCTCCCTATGAGCCCAGGGGCGATCAGCCCGATGCCATCGCCGCCCTGGCGACCGGTGTCGATCGCGGTCAGCGCTTCCAGACCCTGCTGGGCGCCACCGGTACCGGCAAGACGTTCACGATCGCCAATGTGATCGCTCGCACCGGCAGGCCCACGCTGGTGCTCGCCCACAACAAGACGCTGGCGGCCCAGCTCTGCAATGAGCTGCGCGAGTTCTTCCCGAACAACGCCGTCGAATACTTCATCTCCTACTACGACTACTACCAGCCGGAGGCGTACGTACCGATCTCCGACACCTACATCGCCAAGACGGCATCGATCAACGAGGAGATCGACATGCTGCGCCATTCNGCGACCCGCTCGCTGTTCGAGCGCCGCGATGTGATCGTGGTGGCCTCGATCAGCTGCATCTACGGCCTCGGCATCCCCAGTGAATACCTCAAGGCNGCAGTGCGGTTTCAGGTGGGAGACACGCTCAACCTGCGCGGTTCGCTCCGGGAGCTGGTGAATAACCAGTATTCCCGCAACGACGTGGAGATCTCCCGGGGACGCTTCCGGGTGCGCGGCGACGTGCTGGAGATCGGCCCGGCCTACGAAGACCGGCTGGTGCGGATCGAGTTGTTCGGCGACGAGGTGGAGGCGATCCGCTACGTCGATCCCACCACCGGCGAGATTCTTCAGAGTCTCGAGGCCATCAACATCTACCCGGCCAAGCACTTCGTGACCCCGAAGGAGCGGCTGCAGGAGGCGATCANGGCCATCCGGCTCGAACTGCGCGAGCGTCTTGACCTGCTGAACAGCCAGGGCCGCCTTCTGGAAGCCCAGCGGCTGGAGCAGCGCACTACCTACGACCTTGAGATGCTCGAGCAGGTGGGCTACTGCAATGGCGTGGAGAACTACGCCCGCCATCTGGCCGGCCGCGCCGCGGGCACGCCGCCCGAGTGCCTGATCGACTACTTTCCCGACGACTGGCTGCTGGTGGTGGACGAGAGCCACGTCACCTGCTCTCAGCTTCAGGCGATGTACAACGGCGATCAGAGCCGCAAGCAGGTGCTGATCGAGCACGGCTTCCGGCTGCCATCGGCTGCCGATAACCGGNCCCTCAAGAGTGAGGAGTTCTGGCAGAAGGCCCGCCAGAGCATCTTCGTGAGCGCCACACCGGGTGACTGGGAGCTGCGCCAGAGCGATGGGCAGGTGGTGGAGCAGGTGATCCGCCCCACCGGTGTGCTCGATCCGGTCGTGGAGGTGCGTCCCACCGAGGGCCAGGTGGACGATCTGCTGGGCGAGATCCGCGTGCGGGCCGAGAAGCAGGAGCGGGTGCTGGTGACCACGCTCACCAAGCGCATGGCCGAGGACCTCACCGACTATCTGGCGGAGAACGGCGTGCGGGTGCGCTACCTCCACTCGGAGATTCACTCGATCGAGCGGATCGAGATCATTCAGGATCTCCGCAACGGTGAGTACGACGTGCTCGTGGGCGTGAACCTGCTCCGCGAGGGCCTGGATCTACCGGAGGTGTCGCTGGTGGCCATCCTCGACGCCGACAAGGAGGGGTTCCTGCGCGCCGAGCGCTCCCTGATCCAGACCATCGGCCGCGCCGCTCGCCACGTCGAGGGCGTGGCCCTGCTCTACGCCGACAACCTCACCGAGAGCATGGAGAAAGCGATCAGCGAAACCGAGCGTCGCCGCGCCATCCAGCAGGCCTACAACGCCGCCAACGGCATTACGCCCACCCCGGCCGGCAAGCGGGCCGGCAATGCGATCCTCGCCTTTCTGGAGCTGTCGCGCCGGCTCAACGACGAGCAACTGGAGCAGGCCACCGAGCAGGCCGAGCACAACGAAGTGCCTTTGGATTCCCTGCCGGAGCTGATTCAGCAGCTGGAAGAGAAGATGAANGCTGCGGCGAAAAATCTTGAGTTCGAGGAGGCCGCCAACCTGCGCGACCGCATCAAGGGGCTGCGCCAGAAGCTGGTGGGCAGATAACAGGGCCGAGACCCAGCGTTATTGATATGTCTCGAATGAACCTAAATGCCTTGCCGCCCGATGGCAACCATGTGTGCCTGTGATGGCGTGGATCATTCTCTTGATCAAGACTTGCACCAGAAGGTTTGAACGCCCAGCTGCTACGAGCTTGAATCACTATGCACGTTATACACACTGGTGGCTGTAGACCTCCCTAGGTTGTCTCCAACAGTCCGCCAATCGTTCGCTGATGCACGAGAGACCTCTTTCGGCAAAGGGTTCAGTCATTTGGCTTTGATTAAGCAGCGCCAATGCTCTGGTCGCGTTCACGCCAGCGATCGTTTCTGTCCGCAGGACTTGATGCTGTTGGATACTTCTTGATAGGGGCGTCTGATCGACCAAGTCCGAGACAGTGACAGGCTTGCTCACCCCATCTGGCTGGTTGGGCTCCTCATTGTCTGCTTGCTGCTTGATGGCCATTGGAGAAACAAAGTATTGCGCTGGCAATAGCAGAGGTTGCACATGATTAATCAGTGGCTTGTGTTCACAGGCTTCCCGACCATGCTGGCAGTGGCAATCTTTGAAGGGATATTCAGTCTTTCAGAAGCGTTACTTCTTTCTTGCAGGAATGCTAAGTTATTGAGGCCCTCGGATCTCTGCCTCTAGCCCTAGTTGGTGTTAATATGAATTCACTTGGCTCGCAGTTATCAATGCCCTGCTCAATGGTGACTCAAGGCCAGTTAAGAGCATATTGATCAGCTGGAGATTGAAGGGTGACGAGCTCTGCATTCCGAATCTCAGAATAGAGTCAGGCGATCTTCTTCGGTCATGATAGCAATCTTCATGGGCCATGGTTTCTGTCGTTGCTAGGAGTGTGCCAAGCTGGTCTTACGGCGCAGATCCTAAGAGCATGCTGGCTAGCATCTTGAGCATTTGCCACTTGCCTTGCTGCTATTCGACTGACTCGGCGGCACAAGTTTTCAATGGCCAGGGCCCTTCAGCGTTCAGTACCAGCTCCATCGGCCTGCTGGCCTCGTCATTACCGCCTGTCTCCTTCTGCTCTGCTCTCCCTCACTCTTCTGATCGCGGTGCTGATCTGGGTTCAAGATTGTAGACCGGAACTCTCCGTATCAAATAACCATTAGTCTGAATGAACAACGCTTTTTGTTGTATGAACTGCACACAATGCGTTGCTGCGATCCACCTTCGCCTGTGCCATGTATCAATTCTGATGTCAGTCCAACAGCGAGATAGGCAATATGCTCCGCCTCTTTCTGTTGACGAGATCCCCTTGTTTTTCAAGCTGCTGACAGATCAAATGAGTTCGATTGATCTTCGTCCAGGGCATCCGAAACCCGAGCTTGACCCTAGCCTCAGCAATGCCCATCACCGCAAGCGTCACTGGATGCCCGCAGGTCTGAGCGGCTGTGCCCAAGTCTGCGCCCTCTGCACCAGCAGCGTTAAGGAGGCTGAGCCCAAGCTCAGCTACGGGCTCTACGATCAGATCCAGTGGAATGTCACTCTGGGCCCCTTGAGCCTCTGCCAAGCCGTCAAGACCCTGTTCAAGGCCAAGGGCGCGTGAGTAGGCCTGGGACACTGGGGTGGATCCAGTTGGTTCGTGAGTGGCCGCCTGGGTATGGGGGAGTGGAACGGGTTGCCCATGAACTGGCGACCAGCTGGCAGCGCAGGAGTTCCAATGTGGTGTGCTACTCCCTCTGTCCCCCATCGTCCTCAGTTCCGTCTGAGCACCTGCCTGTGACCTACAAGCGCAGGTGCCTCCCATGCGTGGCATTCGGTCGTGTGCTGATCCCTCTCCCTTCCCGAAGCCTTGTGGGGATGCTGGTTGCCAAGAGCTCACTGATGGTTCACCTGCCATGTCCCAGCTTGTTGCTGCTGAGCCTGGTGGCAAGGCTTTGTTCAGCTGATAGGCCCATTTCCCTTTTCTGGCATGCCTTCCTTGAACCGGAGGCAGGGCCGAGGGGCTGGCTGGTCGCGATCTACCAGTGGCTTGCTCTTCGCTGGGCGGCGATCGGCCCAAGTTGTGTGGTAACCACTTCGCCCACTTTGGTTCGCGCTCTGATGGAGTCGGGAGTGCCGGAACAACGCATCAGGCTGCTTCCATGCTGTCTCGGCTCGGAGATGGAGTTGGAGGCAGCTGCCATCTGGTCTCGTCGTCAGGCACGGCTTAGCAGAACTCGGATCGATCCCTTTCGCCTGATCTATATTGGTCGCTTGAGCAGTTATAAATGCGTTGATCGCTTGATTCTGGCCTTCCCATCGAGTGGAGCCAGCGAGCTCCATATCGTTGGGGACGGTCCGGAAAGGCTTCGTTTGGAGCGGCTTGCGTCAGGCCAGTCTCAGATTGGAGCCATCGTGTTCCACGGCATGCTCAGTGAGTCCGAAAAGCTGGCACGCCTGGAACATAGCGATCTTCTGGTGCTTCCCTCGAGGTCCTGCCATGAGGCGTTCGGAATCGTGCAGCTTGAGGCGATGGCCTGCGGGGTTCCTGCCCTCGGGTTCAACAACCTCCGATCAGGCATGGCGTGGGTAGCAGGTCTAGAGCAGGCCCTTCGGCGAACTGGGTGGCGCTCTCCACAGCATCCCACCGATCTCTCCAGTGCCATCAACCAATTGGCGGAGCAGCCGGAATGGCTGCGGGAGGCGAGTATTGCGGCACGGCTGCGCTACGAGAGGGTCTTCGCGCGGTGCCACTGGGAACGGAGGCTCTTGACAAGCGAAGCATGAGCGTTCTGAGCAATCTTCTGTTGTTCACGCCTGGTTATTCCGGATTCTCCAGTTACGTCCGACGGGTGATGCCAGCCATCCCCGGCCACCGATTGCTGATCGATGAATTCGATGGGCCTGTTTGCCGTCGTGGTGATGGTTTGCCGGAGCTGCCGCCTTCACGTGGTTGGCTGCGGTTGCTGCATCGGCTGTCGCTCAGCCAGCATGGAATCCGCCTTGGTCAGACACTTGCAGATGCGGGGCTTTCTTTGGCCGATCTTGATGTGATCTACAGCCCCTACTGTGATGCCTTGTTTGCAGCGACAGGTGTTCCGCAAGTACTCACTTGCCACGACCTCACTCCACTTCACTGTCCCAACAGCCGCAAGGCAGCCTGGCGTTACCGATACTGGATTCCAAGGCATCTGAACCGTGCGGACAGGGTGATCGCGATCAGCCGGTTCGTGGCCGATCAGCTACTTGAGGCAGGTATTGCAGCGCGTAAGATCCGGGTTGTGGAGAATGGTGTGGAATCACATGGCAACCCAAGATCTGCCCCATCAGGCCAAGGCTTGCTCATGCTCGCTCGCCATGATGCCAACAAGAATGTTGGCTTGGCCGTGCGTGGCTTCGCCAGGTTTCTGGNAAGGCATGCCGATTNGGATGGTAATCTCACTGTAGTTGGCAGAGAAGGCCGACAAACATCGTCGTTGCTCGCCGAGCTGAAGGAGCTAAATCTTCAGGATCGTGTCACTCTCGTGCCTGGCTTGCCTGCTGAACAACTGGACCAAATGCTCAAGTCATCCTATGCTTTGCTTTCAACTTCTGTTATGGAAGGATGCAATTATCCTGTGCTTGAAGCCATGGCCAAAGGAGTTCCAGCGGTGATCAGTGACATTCCTGTGCATCGTGAGCTTTATGCCGATGCAGCTCTCCTTTGCCCCTTGGATGATGACGGCACCAGCCTTGCGGAAGCCCTCGAACAGCTACACAGCCAGCGTCAGCTATGGACTGATCTTTCCCATGCGGGCTTGAATCGCGCTCGATACTGGGGGCTAGAAAGACAAAAGCTGGGCATTCTCAATGTGCTTAGAGAGTTTTCCTGATGAATCAATCACTGTTGACCGATTCTTCTGAATCTACGGGTTCGCAAAGTCAGCCAGTTCTTGAGATGAACAATGTTGGCCTTCAGATTCCCGTCTTCACAACCGAAATGCGCAGCATCGGATCTACGTTGCTGCGTTCTGTTACCGGTGGAAGAATGCGCCGAAAGGGTGAGTGCGCCATGATCGAGGCTTTGCGTGGAGTTACCATCCGCGTAGATCATGGTGAACGCGTTGCGTTGATCGGGCATAATGGGGCTGGAAAGAGCACTTTCCTACGCGTCATTTCTGGCATCTATCAACCCACCAGTGGATCGATGCGCCTTCATGGTTTTGTGTATCCGATGATTCATAAGGGCTTTATCACAAGCACAGAGCTAAGTGGTCTTCAGGCTGTTAAAGCACACTATCTTATGATTCATGGAAACCTAAAAGGATTCGATCATTTTGCTACGGACGTCAGGAGCTTCTCAGGGCTTGGTGACTATATTCATTTGCCAGTTAAGGGGTATAGTGATGGCATGAAAGCTAGGCTTCTTTTTGCCATGCTCACTGGGGGAACCCATGACTGCCTTGCTCTTGACGAAGGGTTTGGCGCAGGCGACAGTCGTTTCGTTGAGGCTGCAGAGCAGCGTCTTGACGATTTCATCAATCAAGCGGGCACTCTATTCCTCGCTTCGCATACAGATTCTCTTTTGAAAAAGTTCTGTAACCGAGGCCTTGTTTTTGATCAAGGCTCGATCGTGTTTGACGGCACCCTTCAAGGGGCTCTAAAATACTATCATAGTCACCTCATTAAGTAAACTCACACGCAAGCTTACTAATTTGAGAGCCCCACACCAGGATTCCCCACGTCAACACCTCTGGCATATTGGTCGCTATTCCGTTGCCGATCAACTCCGTTTTGCTTGGCAATCTCGAAGGGTCTGGTGGTTCACGGCCACAGCCCGAACCCGTGCGAGATTTACGCGAACCAAATTGGGTAGCCTTTGGTTAGGTCTGACAAACCTGCTCTCTATTGCAGCCTTGGCGAGTGTTTATGGCACCGTATTTAAGGTTGAACGCTTTGACGACTATGTCGTTTATCTCGGTATCGGCCTTGTGCTTTGGAATTCTCTTTCCAGCGCAATTGGCTCAGCCCCAACTCTGCTTGAACAGAATAGGGACAGCATTATAAACCTGAACCTGCCTCCTGTTTTTTATCCCCTACAAGAATGGGCTTTTCAGATCCAGACATTCGCGCAATCGTTCCTGCTTGTATTGATGGCTTTGACTTGGTACAATCACAAGCTTTTTCTTAATTTGATACTTGTTGCTTTGCCGGGGCTGCTAAACTTTTTCGCTGCCATGTTTTGGCTGCCATTACTAGTATGCTTGCTTGGCGCAAGGTTTAAGGACCTTTATCAACTTGTTCCTGTTGTTCTGCAGCTCGTTTTTCTCCTTTCGCCAATTATGTATTGGAGGGAAAGCCTTGGAGCCATGGCTTGGATAGCGTCCCTAAACCCTCTCTATCAAGCCTTTGCGCCGCTACGTGACGCCTTGATATACGGAGAAGGTCACCCAGTTAGGCAGTTAGTTCTTTTATTTATGAATCTCATTGGGCTCGTAGCCTCGCTGAAGCTTCTGCAGCGTGATTCAGGTATCCTGCCTTTCTTGGTTTAATATCATTAATTCTCTTGAACTATGGTTATACAATGTTCTGATCATCAATAAACCCCCTAAGGCTCCCCATAAGAAAATCAATGAATAAGACATGAAGATCCTTTGGACTTCCGCGATAAAACATCTTTTGTATGCAACACCATTCGAATGCTACCTCAATTGGACTTTGCCAAGAGTAGCCTCCTATCTCATATACCGAAAGGCAGGACGGGATGTGCAGACAGTCCTCACCATTGGAGGCTGCAATGAGGGATAGGATGAATCGATGATCCTCCGCAATATGAAGTCCTCCAATCTCGATTGTTAGGGCACTCCTTCTAAATAAGCATGATGCTGTACGAGGAAAATCATTCCAGTATGGATGTTGTAATGATTCAAGACTCTGTTTTACGATATCTTGCGGATTGCGCGTCGGACAGAGTCTAAGTTCGTCATCTGGATGTAACTCATACGTGTCAAAATAAATGAGTCTACAGTCGTTTGGCGAGCCAGTGACAGCCCGCAAGCAATCTGCAATCGCTGATTCGCTTGCGTAGATATCCCCAGAGTTTAAAAACTGAACAAACATGCCTTGGGCTGATAGTAATCCAACTTTTTTTGCTGCATAAATTCCTCTAGGAGGCGTCCATTCATATCGGGCATTCGGCCAATCTCCTGCCAAGCCCATCCACACATTCTTGCATTTGATATCCCCTGATGAATCAATGACAAGGACTTCCAATTCATTGTGACGATCTGCCTCAAGATCACACGAATAGATCGAGAGGAGAGTCCTTTTCAGCTCTTCTGGATTATCCTTGCAGATAACGACAACGGTCAGGATGATCGGCATGGACCCCTTCCTCCTAGAGCATCTTATCCGAGGGGCGCATCTCCACAATGCACTCCTGAGGTGCGCACAAGGTTCCCAAGAACGCTCCGAGTCTAGTGTTGAGGCTGTCAGTGCAGGCAGCGCACTAGCCCTCCCTCAGCTGGTGGAGATTGTTGACCATTCACTCTATTGGCCGGATCTTCTGGATGCAACGTTTCGCTTGGTGCAGCTTCAGCCTTGCCTTGAAGCACAAGCCATTGAGTTTACTGTTCATGCCCTCTTTGAGCTATTAGGCGGCAGCCAAGGGCGCAATCTCTCCCCTGCCCTCGCTAACCGCCATGATCAGGTGATGCAAGCCCCACCCAAAAGAGCCCACTCGGGCCTCAGCCATCTATAATAGCCAAGTTGCTCAATCATCTGCAATGAAAGTGCTGATCACAGGGCTAGATCTCGAGCAATTGGAGCATAGGGGAATTGCTGTCTATACTAATAATGTAATTCGTGCACTGGATGAATTGGGCCATGATGTATGGCTGCTCACTCAGCACCAAGGTTTACAAGCGCAGCGTCGACTACGAAGCACTCTAGCCAAGAATGTTGTCTCCCTTCTGGCGCGGACCACTTTGATGGAAGCGCTTGACGTGGGTGGAGTGAATCCCGATCAGTTTAATGTACCTAGCAAGCGAGCAAAGCTAGCAGAAGCCTTCGTTGGGTTCTTCACACGAATCTTTCACACGCTTTCACGCTCGGAGCGTCATATTGCTGATATCTATCAGCATGTATTCCCAAAAAAGAACTATGTCATTACCGCAAAGCATCTTGTTCCTTTAACGGACCATCCCTTAACTCCCTACGCTTACGTAGCGCGATTAGGTTATCTTAAGCATTTGACTGGGATAGTGGCCGCAAGAAATATCTTTCAGAATTCAATGAGGCTGCAAGCACGCGGCAAACGAGATAAGGTCACTATTCGTACGAATCAATTCGACATCTTCTTGACAACCTGTCCACTTGGAATAACCACCAAGGGCATCCCCAGCGTGCAGACAATCCACGATACAATTCCAATCGAACTCTTTAAGACAACTGATAATCCCATAACATTTGCTCACCGCTTGGCCAACGCTGGCCCAAATCATATTTTTGTTTCAAAAGAATCTAAGCGCCGATATGACTTCTTCTATGAAAAAGTTCCATCTGAGTCAATTGACACAATTGTTCATCAGCCTCCATCTCTGTACTCATCTTTGTTTAGGACAGAAGGAGATGATGTAGAACTTAAGCTTTCAAGGCTTGAAGACTTACGCCTGCCGCGCCGCATTGCCCCGCTCCGTTATATTCTATTTAACTCCAAAGTTGAATACCGAAAAAATCTTGAATTTCTTGTGCAAGCCTATCTTGGTTCCAGCCTCAGATCGGAAGGCATATCATTGGTAATCTGTGGAGGGCTTAATCAAGATCTGCGCACGAGCCAGCTGAGAGAGCTCACTGGACCATATGAAGACACGTCTCTCTCAGCCAATATGACAAGTTCCTCAGCCAAGGTTACTAGCAGCCATGCTGATAGAATAGATCCAGGACATATTGTATTCACAGGGTATGTAGACGACCACACCCGCGACACTTTATTTACAGCAGCGTTAGCAGTCGTATCGCCTTCTATCATTGAAGGGTTTGGCATCCCAGTTCTTGATGCTGCTGCCCTTGGTGTCCCAGTGGTGGCTAGCGATATTGGGTCACATATCGAAATACATAGCATGTACGACTTTGACAACTATGTTCATCTCAGAAGTCTGCACTCATTGTCAGGCTGGATACAAAAGCTTAACGATATCTCCTCGGAGCGTAGCGGTTCAATCTCGCGCTCAGTGCAGCAGAAGTTGCTCGATAAGGCTGAAATAAACATGCGACTTAAGCGTTTTGTCCGTATGCGTAGGCAAATCTGGGGTCAATTCAAGGAGGATCTCTCTAATAGTCTTATGAAGGCAAGATTGTAGCAGCCAACCAATGGAGGGCCTCAGCGGATTCACTCCCTACTCTAATGACTGCCGATTGGATTAGTGCTGCAGCTCTCAGAGTCGGATCCAATGCTCTACAACCCCATAAACAAGAAGGGCTAGGCGATGCTCAACCAAATGCGACTCTAGAACGCGCTTGCATGATCCTGTGTTAGGGGCCAACTCAATGGCCCGTCCAGCTGAGAGGCGTGTTGCTTCCATAAGTGCGGCACTAAGTTCCAGTGGTCTCCTAGGGTCAGCCACTATGTAGTCATTCTGCTCTGCCAACCCTGGAGCCAAGTCCTGAAGAGCCTGTGGAGCCAGTTCTGTATCGACAATTGGTATGCATCCACAGGCAAGACTGTCGAAGAATCTCATGGAAAGATCTTTTCGTACCGAGAGTATGAGAGTTGNCTTGGCAGTCAGCCAATCCCTGAACTTCTCTACGCTGGTCAGTTTGAAGTAGCCTAGTTGCTCATCTTTTACGCAGTCTAGCAATATACGTTGACCCTTGAAGGTCTCTGAGCGTAGCATCGCATTATAGAAGTTTACGATATCACTTCGCTCTGGTGCTGCTTCCCAATCGGAGAACGCTGCTTTTAGGTCATACTCCCTAGTCTTGGGTGCTTCTTCCATCATGGCAGATAGCCTCACTGACGACCACTGTGAGCATGCCAAGGGCATCGGATAGGTTGTTGACGCATTTGCGTAGCGCAGCATCTCGGCGNCGTGATGATGTGCTGGAATGCAAATATGTATGTGCTGCGCGATCTCAGCATTAAGCCTGTAATTATGGTGATTGTCCCAAAACCATCCGATGACTATGGAGTTTGTGCAATTGCGAATCACACGACAAAAGTCAAGATCGTCACGGGTCAAGTGGATGCAGACGATATAGACAGAGTTGTCCTGTACGCTTTCAAGTCTGTCAAGCACTTCAATTGGAGGAAGCCAGCGGCTCTTCTTCATGTCCCCCAAAAGCTCACATATATTGTCTTCAGCCGTAGTTCTAAGATCTTCGTCAAAGTACCGATCAAAGCGCGAGGACAAAATAAATATCTTTTTGACTGACGCGAAGAATGTTTCTGCTTCGTCTAGACGTAGGCTCAATTGCATTGACTTGAGATCTGCCAAGACTCTCGTGGAGAAGCTGTCAGATTCTGTCCAGGCCGGGAGCTTCACATTTCTCTCTTGGCTGGTACCAGTATAGCCTCTGGTTTTTGCGAAGCCCCTATCTCCCTCCCTCGGTAACGCTATCGTGTCTCCTTTGTGATAGCCAATGTGATCAATGTAGGTGGCGCGACCCCTCCATTGCTTCGGAGCGAACGGAATAGTTGGTCCTTCGAAAGGTGCGTGAGCTGCCTCCAGGCGCATGCGCCCTTTGAGGGCCGAATGATCCTGGGATGTATGGCGTGAGCGATAGCTTGCCCGCAATATTGCCCCACCCTCCTGAGACACGCTTCCAAGCCGCCACTGGAGGCCCAGACCTGGCATCCATACAGCCGATGGCTCTGGAGACGGCGTTGCAGACCCCTCAGGACGTGGAGGCGATGCAGCGGCKGGCACACCCGTTCACAGGGCCTCGGGCAGTCCGGCGGACAGCGCCCGGGATCAAACCAGGCCTTGCGGAAGTGGGGATCGGCTCCGTCGCTGAG
>NZ_LFEK01000019.1 GCF_001039265.1 Synechococcus sp. GFB01
CGCTGGCGGAGCTGGAGGCCCTGGTGCCCGTGCCCTGGAACCCGCACCCCATGACCGAGCTGATCGCCGCCTATCGCAATGCCGGCTTCGAGGCCCTTGCCGACGGGGTGATGGCCTTCTTCGAGCGCCGCGCCGACCTGCACCGTCCCGGCATCGCCTTCGGACCGGATGGTGAGGGCGGCGAACCCGCCAAGCTCTCCACCGACATCAGCCTGGTGGCGATCGACCGCAGCGACCCGGAGGCCTTCGCCCTGGCCGAGGTGATCCTGCGAGGCGTGAACGCGGCCCTGGAGCGGTATCTGCAGGAGCGGCCGTTGCTGCGCGACTGCTGCCCGCACCAGAGCCTGTTCGTGAACCCGATCTTCAACCTGCAGCGCTACGCCCCGGGGGAGGGGTTCCGGCGCTGGCACTGCGACTGGACCCTCAGCGACGAGGCCACCGAGCCCCAAGCCCGCGTGCTGGCCTGGATTCTCTACTGCAACAGCCTGCCCGAGGGCGGCACCGAGTTCCACTGGCAGCACCACCATGAGCAGGCCGAGCGGGGCAAGCTGCTGATCTTCCCGGCGGGCGTGTCGCACATCCACCGCGGTCGCGTGAGCCAGGAGCACAGCAAGACCATCGCCACCGGCTGGATCAATGCCGGCACCCTGGAGGGCTACCTGAAGCGGCTGGCGGCCTGACCGGAGCGCAGTCCGGCGGCAACGGCAGAGCCCGGCTGCCCAGCGACGGATCCTGATGCCCATACGCCGATCCTGAAGCTGCCCGGTTGCTTGCCGGCCTGCCGCGCTACTTTTCTGGCGTTGAGAAATCGGCTCGCCGCTCATGCTGGCTGTCATGGTTGTTCAGGGTCCGCTGGCACTTATTCCGCTTGAGGCGATTTCAGCGCTGCTGATTCCCTTCCTGTTCAAGCTGGTGGGCGCGGTCGCCCTCTGGATCGTGGGCGGCTGGCTGATTCAGATCGCCCTGCGGGTGATCCGCCGGATCCTCAACCGCGGCACCCTCGACGTCACGGTGATCGGCTACCTGATCAACATCCTCGGCGCTCTGCTGCGGGTGGTGCTGGTGGTGGCCATCCTCGGTTTCTTCGGCATTCAGACCGCCAGCTTCGCCGCCCTGCTGGCCGGTGCCGGCGTGGCGATCGGCGCGGCCTGGAGCGGGCTGCTGGGCAACTTCGCCGCCGGCGTGTTCCTGCAGATCTTCAGGCCCATCAATGTGGGCGACTACATCCGCGCCGGCGGCGTGGAGGGCACCGTGGATGAGGTGGGCATGTTCGTCACCGCGATCACCTCGCCCGACAACGTGCGCCACTTCGTGGGCAACGCCAAGCTGTTCGGCGACAACATCGTCAACTACTCCACCAAGCCCTATCGCCGCGTGGAACTCGTGGCTCAGCTGGACAATTCCGCCGACGTGGGCCGGGCCATCGATCTGCTGCGGGAGGGTCTGCGCAGTGTGCCCAATCAGTACGAAGGCATGGCGGGAGATGTGGAGGTGCTGGAGTTCACCGAACGCGGCCCCAAGCTGGCGGTGCGCCCCTACACGCACACCAGCAACTACTGGCAGGTGTATTTCGACACCAACCGGATGATTGTGGATGTGCTCGGGCGCGCCGGTTTCCCCGTGCCCCGCATCCCTGTGGCGATGCAGGGAGGCTCGACCAACTGATCGGCGGCCGGGGTCGCCCTCAGGCTGTCGGCACGATCAGATCCTCGAGGGACCGCTGCAGATCGGCCGTGAGTCGGGCCACACAGCCGCGGCGGTCCTGCCGGTAGCCCTCCAGCCGCTCCTCCACGCGGATCGGTTCGCCGATGCTGATCAGCACGTGTCTCGGCCCCAGCAGGGGTCTGCGGGCCGGGTTCCCCCCNAGCAGGCGGCACTGGGTGTCCCAGAGCAGCAGCAGGGTGTCGGCGAAGCGATCCTGGCTGGGCTGCTCCCGCACGTAGCTGCCGCTCACCGCCGTGAAGGTCTCCACCAGCCGCATGTGCCAGAGCCGCCGTTCGGTCTCCTCCGCCAGCCGGTCGGCCAGGCCCCGCTGCAGGGGGCAGCGCTCCTCCCCGTCGCCGACCGGCGGGTAGAGGCGCTCCCAGGCGGCCTGCTCCAGCCGCCGGCAGCGCTCGCCGAGGTTGCCCGAGGGCCGGATCCCGAACGACTCCTCCACCACCTCCAGCGCCGTGGTCAGCAGCCGTTGCAGCCGCTCGCTCAGCTCCGGCAGCTCCGGCAGCTCCGGCACCTCCGGCAGAGAGCGCTGGTAGGCGCGGCTGTAGAAGTGCTCCATCAGCGTCAGCATCCGCTCGGACTCAGCCAGCAGCCGTGTGTAGAGGAGGTCGGGCTGCAGGCTGCGGTCGACGGCTGCAGCCATCCCGGCGTCCCTCTCCAGCCGGCTCAGCAGCTGCTCGATCGCCTCCCAGACCGGAAGGCTCCAGGTGTACTGAAGGCCGATCGGCAGCACCGTCATCGCTTCGCTGCGTCCCGCCTTGCGCAGATCCTCAGCGGTCCAGAAGGCCAGCTGGGCGATGCCCGGCTCCAGCGGGCTCACCAGCTCGTTGTGGCCGTTGGTGGCCCCCTCCGGTGCCGCGGCGAACGGGTGGCAGCCATGCAGCAGCAGTTCGCGGGCCGAGCGCAGCCCCGCCGTATCGAGCCGGCCGCGCAGGATCGAACTGCCTCCCAGCCGCTGCAGCAGCCAGCCCACCGGCGCGCCGGCCCAGAGGGGGATGCCCCGGTCGTAGAGGAAGAAGCTGTGGGGCGTCCGCCGCAGGGGCAGCCCCAGTCGCCGGCCCTGGCGCGGCAGTTCACGCCACAGCAGCGCCGCCAGGCAGAGCGGATCGCTGCTGCTGGGATGGCGGAAGGCCAGCAGCAGCCGGCTCTCGCCGGTTTCGAAGGCCTGCATCGCCCGCACCAGCCGCTCGCCATGCCGCACCGTGAGCTCGCGGATGCGGCTGCGCCGGCTCAGCCACAGCGGCAGCACCAGTCGGGCCAGGGCCAGCACCCGTCCATCGAGGCGGGGCGGCAGGAAGTCCAGGGGCGGGGCGGCAGGCATCCGTGCGGCGGCGGTCAGCCGGTTCGAGCGAACCCTGGCATGGGAATGCCCCTGACGCTCCGGCGCCCGCCATTGGGCCCCTGACGCTCGAGTCGGCCTCAGCGGAGCCGCAGCGGCTCGATCGCCACGCTCCCCTCGCGGGCCACCCCCAGGCGCAGCGGTCGTGGGGCGCCCCGTTCCGGCAGGGTCACCTCCACCCAGAGCCGCTCGCCTGCGGGCCGCAGCGAGGGATCCGGCACCTGTGGAGGCAGAAAGAAAGCCAGCGGCTGGCGCAGCTGGGCCACCGCCTCACCCCGATCCGGCAGGATCAAGGCCGGCAGCGGCTCAGTGGAGCCGGGCAGGGCTCGAGCAGGGTCGATCGCCTGCACCAGCCCGTTTCGCGCCACCAGCCGCACGCTGGTGGAGGTGCTCAGCGCCAGGGCCGGTGCCGGAACACGCAGCCCCAGCTGGATGTAGCGGCCCCGGATCGGCAGGTTCGGATCCACCGGCGCGGTCAGCCCCCAGCCGTGGGGCCGGCTGAGCCGCTCCAGCAGCATCTGGCCGCCGAGCAGCAGCAGCAGGCCGGCCTGCACGGCAGCCAGCAGAAGGCCGGCCCGGCGCGGCTGGCGCCGCAACCGCTGCAGCAGGAGCCCTGGGCGATTGCCGCTCATCGCCCGGCTCCGCTGACCGCGGTTCCGTCGCCGCGGATGCGGCCCACCAGGCGGCGGCGCCATCGCTCCAGCAGCCAGCCGCCCAGCAGGAACGCCACCCCCAGCCCTACCAGGCTGGCGGAGCGATCCAGCCTGGCCATCACCTCGGAGAAATAGAAGCTGATCAGGCTGAGCGCCACCACCACCGCACCGAGGTTGACGCGCTCCGGCCGGCCGTCCCGGCTGCCCCACAGCGCCAGCAGCACCCCGCCGACCGCCCACCACGCGAAGCTCAGCGGCTGCCCGCTCGGAACGATCCGAGCGATGAGCAGCCAGGCGATCGCTACCAGCAGCGGCCAGGCCTCACGGCGACGCAGCCGCCAGCCGAGCAGCAGCGGGCCGCCCAGGGCCGTCGCCCAGCCGATCGCCATCACAGCGGGCGGCAGCTGGGCGATCGCATCGTGGTCGACGGCGCTGACCAGGCCCCAGGCCACCGCCATCGGAAACAGCCCCAGGCCACCGACCCATAGCAGCACCTGGCGCGCCGGGCTGGTGGTGGGTCCGCAGGGGGCGCCCAGGTAGGCCAGAGACAGCAGCAGCAGCCCGGCCGTCAGCACCAGCCCCGCCGCCGGCAGTGCCTCCAGCCGGCCGCCGCTGACCCTCTCGCCGAGCACCAGCCACTCGCCGCAGAGCCAGGCCGGCATGGTGAGCAGCGCCAGCATCAGCTGCGGCCACTGGCGCAGCAGCCACCAGCCGGCGCTGGCGCCCAGGCCCCAGAGCAGCAGCCCGGCAGGCCAGTGGGCCTGGATGTGAAAGATCTGGCCGCTCAGGAAGATGCCGGCCCCCAGGGCCACCGACCCCACCGCGTGCAGGGCCGTGGTCAGCGACGGCAGGCCCGGTGCGGCGGCGGCGGCCAGGGCATGGAGACCGATCACGGCGCTCAGCACCAGGGCATAGCGGCTGCCGGGTGCGAGTCCGTCCCAGTGCGCCGACACAAACAGCAGCAGCCCGGCCGCCAGCAGCACGGCGCCAAGGCTGAGGGCCAGGCGCACCGGCAGGCCCAGCGGGGCGCTTGCAGGCTGGCCAGCCTCCCAGCCCGCGATCGCCTCGGCGGTGGCCGCGTCGATCAGGCCGGCCTCCCTCCAGCGCCGTAACTGCTCGCTCAGGGGGAGGGCCATATCCCTGCTTAGCTGCGCCGCTGCCCTTTGAGAGCATGGGGACCCCAGACCGCTCTGCCGCTGTGTCCGAAACAGTCGCCGCCACCGCAGTTCCCGAGGCGGCTCTGCCCAAGACCTACGACCCGGCGGGCACCGAAGCCCGCTGGCAACGGGCCTGGGAGAGCAGCGGCGCCTTCCACCCCGACCCCGACGCTCCCGGCGAGCCGTTCGCGGTGGTGATCCCGCCGCCGAACGTGACCGGCAGCCTGCACATGGGCCACGGCTTCGAGGCGGCCCTGATCGACGCGATCGTGCGCTTCCAGCGCCTGCGGGGCCGCAACGTGCTGTGCCTGCCCGGCACCGACCACGCCTCGATCGCCGTGCAGACGTTGCTGGAGAAGCAGCTCAAGGCGGAGGGCACCAGCCGGCACGCGCTTGGGCGCGAGGCGTTCCTGGAGCGGGCCTGGCAGTGGAAGGCGCACAGTGAGGGCACGATCAAGGGCCAGCTCCGCCGCCTGGGATATTCGCTGGACTGGCAGCGGGAGCGCTTCACCCTCGATGCCGGCTGCAGCGCCGCGGTGGTGGAGGCCTTCAACCGGCTCCATGAGCAGGGGCTGATCTACCGGGGCGAATACCTGGTCAACTGGTGTCCGGCCTCCGGTTCGGCCGTGAGCGATCTGGAGGTGGAGATGAAGGAGGTGGACGGCCACCTCTGGCACTTCCGCTATCCGCTCAGCGAGGGGCCCGCCGCCGACGGGCGCACCCACCTGGAGGTGGCCACCACCCGGCCCGAGACCCTGCTGGGGGATACCGCCGTTGCGGTGAATCCCGCCGATCCCCGCTACGCCGCCCTGGTGGGGCAGACCCTCAGCCTGCCGCTGGTGGGGCGGCGGATCCCGATCGTCGCCGACGACCACGTCGATCCGGCGTTCGGCACCGGCTGCGTCAAGGTGACCCCCGCCCACGACCCCAACGACTTCGCCATCGGCCAGCGCCATGACCTGCCGCTCGTCACGGTGATGGCCAGGGACGGCACGATGAACGAAGCGGCAGGGCGCTTCGCCGGCCTAGATCGCTTCGAGGCCCGCAAGGCGGTGGTGGCGGCCATGGAGGAGGGCGGCTTCCTGGTCAAGGTGGAGCCCTACCGCCACAGCGTGCCGTTCTCCGATCGCGGCAAGGTGCCCGTGGAGCCGCTGCTCTCCACCCAGTGGTTCGTGCGCGCCGAGCCCCTGGCGGCCCGCTGCCGCGAGGCGCTGGATCAGCTCCAGCCCCGCTTCGTGCCGGAGCGCTGGGCCAAGGTCTACCGCGACTGGCTCACCGACATCCGCGACTGGTGCATCTCGCGCCAGCTGTGGTGGGGCCATCGCATCCCCGCCTGGTTCGTGGTGAGCGAGACCGGTGGGGCGATCACCGACAGCACGCCCTACGTGGTGGCTCGCGATGAAGCGGAAGCCCGCACCAAGGCCGAGGCCCAATTTGGTGGTGGCACCCATGCCCACCCCCTGGTGCTCGAGCAGGATCCCGATGCCCTCGACACCTGGTTCTCGAGCGGTCTCTGGCCCTTCTCCACCCTCGGCTGGCCGGATGAGCACGCCGCCGATCTGCAGCGCTGGTATCCCACCAGCGTGCTGGTGACGGGCTTCGACATCATCTTCTTCTGGGTGGCCCGGATGACGATGATGGCCGGCGCNNTGCTGGGTGAGCGCGACGGTGACCCGGCGGCCTGGATCCCCTTCCGCGATGTGTACATCCACGGCCTGGTGCGCGATGAGAACAACCGCAAGATGAGCAAGAGCGCCGGCAACGGCATCGATCCGCTGCTGCTGATCGATCGCTACGGCGCCGATGCGCTCCGCTTCGCCCTGGTGCGCGAGGTGGCCGGCGCCGGTCAGGACATCCGCCTCGACTACGACCGCCAGGCCGAGACCTCCGCCACCGTGGAGGCCTCGCGCAACTTCGCCAACAAGCTCTGGAATGCCACCCGTTTCGCCCTGATCAATCTGGGCGGCGAGACTCCGGAGAGCTGGGTGCACCCGATCGGCGGCGCTCCAGCTGGCCGACCGCTGGATCCTCTCCAGGCTGGCGCGGGTGAACCGCGACACGGCGGAGCGCTACGGCAGCTACGGACTGGGCGAAGCGGCCAAGGGCCTCTACGAATTCGCCTGGAACGAGGTGTGCGACTGGTATCTGGAGCTGATCAAGCGGCGGCTGAATCCGGGCGCGACTCCCGCTCCGGCCGCCCTGGCCGATCAGCGCACCGCCCGCCAGGTGCTGGCCAAGCTGCTCAGTGAGTTGCTGGTGATGCTGCACCCGCTGATGCCCCACCTGAGCGAGGAGATCTGGCATGCCCTGACCGGTGCGTCGGAGCATGTGTTCCTGGCTCTTCAGAGCTGGCCGGCGGTCGACGTCGCCGCCCTCGATGATGACCTCGAAGCGTCATTCACCGACCTGATCGAGGCCATCCGGGTGGTGCGCAACCTGCGGGCCGTGGCTGGTCTCAAGCCCAGCCAGAGCGTGCCGGTGCGCTTTGTCACCGGTCGCGCTGCCCTGGCCTCGGTGCTCCGCGCCGCCAGTGCCGACATCACCGCTCTGACCCGCGCCGACTCCCTGGAGGTGCTCGATCCGGCGGCGGCGGAGGCAGCCCCGNCAGCCCCGGCCGCCAGGGCCCTGGCCGGGTGAGCGGGAGCTTCAGGTGCTGTTGCCGATCGAGGGACTGGTCGACCTCGACGCCCTGCGCGCCCGGCTGGAGAAGGACATCGCCAAAGCCGAGAAGGAGATCAGGGGCCTGGCCGCCCGCCTCGCCAATCCCAGCTTTGCGGACAAAGCCCCGCCGGAGGTGGTGGCCGAGTGCCGCGCCAACCTTGCGGACGCGGAGGCCCAGGCTGCGCTCGCACGGCGGCGACTGCAGGATCTCGCCTGATCTGCAGCGCCGGACAGTTGGGAGGGGGCTCGGTTGAGGCTACTTTCGCCAGCGCCTGTGCACCCACCACCACTGATCGGGGTGTCGCAGCACCAGTCGTTCCAGGCTGGCATTGAACAGGCGCGTGTTGAGAAGGATCTCCTCCTTGGCATTGGGGGCTTCAACCAGGTGCAAGGGTTCTTCAAAACGAACGACATGGTTGCCGTTCTCGTCTCGCCAGCTCGACGCTGGAAAGACGGGTGCCCCGGACGTGAGGGCAATCAGGGCCAGGCTGCGGAAGGATTTCGTGGGATATCCGAAGAAGTCAACCTTGATGCTGCCCTTCCCGGTGGCGAACTGGTCGAAGGGAAAGACCAGGGCATTGCCGGCCTCAAGGCAGTCGAGGATGGCCTCAATGGAGCCTCGCTTGGGGAGGCTGCTGAAGCCGGAGCGTTCGAAATGTTTGCCGATCAGTGAATCAANCCATTGGGGTTGCAGCGGTCTGCGTACGAAGTAGAAGCGGCCTCTGGCTTCGGGAAAGCTGGCGGATCCTGCAGCAATCGCCGTAGCGAAGTTGCCGAAATGACCTGTGAGAATGATCGCGCCCTGACCCTTGCTGAGGGTGTTGATGATAAGGTCGGCATTCTCCACCCGTGCCCGGGCCTCCCGCTGGGCTCTTGACAGAAACTGGAACTGGACGAACTCCAGGCCCATGCGAACGAAATGGGCATAATGGGCCTGTGCGATCGCCGTGATTTCCTTGGCGGTCAGGGTGTTGCCATAGACCCGCCGAAGGTTGGCCAGGATCAGCCGGCGTCTGATCGGCAGCAGCCGATAGATCAGTTTCCCGATCAGAGGAGCTTCAAAGTCTTTCCTGATCGCAATGGCCATGGCCATGGCCTGGCTATGGGTATGACTCAGGCTGATCGAGATGTCTTCGATACCGTGGAGATCGAGGAGCGCCCTTGCTTTCGGTGACAGGGTGATGAAGGGGGCTCCATAGGCATCGTTGTCGACGGAAAAGTCAGAACAATCAATGGCGGCAGTCGCTGTTTCGCCTGGAAACAACTTCAGGCATGCTTCCTTGGCCGCAAAACGAGCCGCCAGCCTTGCGTAACGAGTCTTGGTGATGCCGGCAGTCGTGATCTCCCGTTCGCTGAAGATGCGCTGGAGATCATCCCTGGATGCGTTGTCGATCAGTTGCTGAACCTGATTGATGTCAACGAGATCAACTCCGCATCGGTATCTTGTGGTCATCACACGGATTTGGTTGCGCTTTTCCCTCTGACGATCAAAGCAGTGTTCTGGCCGCCGAATCCACGCGACAGGATCAATGCCGTATCCGCGATCGGCTGCATTGCAGTCGTCGCGATCCGAAGGTCCTGCAGCGCGGGATCAACCGCTTTCAGGGAAGCGATGCCGGGCATGATCCCCCGTTCGAGTGCCGTGAGGGCGAGCACCGTATCGATGCTTCCCGAGGCCGACAGAGGGTGTCCGAAGGCCCACTTGAAGCAGGTGATGGGCGGCGTGCTCGCTCCAAAGACTGTGCGAATCGCAACGCCTTCCGAGTGGTCGGATGTTTTGGTGCCGTTGCCATGGCACACGATCATGCCGATCTGTCGAGCCTCAAGGCCAGCCTCTTCCAGCGCCAGATGGATGGCCCGCGCGATGCCATCGCCATCCAGTCTCACGGGCAGCAACCCGTGCGCCTCGGAACTGCATCCCTTGCCAAGAATGGTGCCATGGATCGGCGCTGAGCGCTCTGCTGCTGCCTGCTCGGTCTCCAGCACCAGTGCCGCTCCCCCTTCGCCAAGAAGGCTTCCGGATCGATGGGCATCAAAGGGGCTGAGAGTGGCTTCCGTGAGCAGTCCTGCCTTCTGGTAGTAGAGAATCGTCTGGGCTTCGACTGGGGCTTCATGGCCTACAGCAACGGCGCGGTCGGCATCACCGATGCGCAACCCTTCAAAGGCTTCAATGACGGCCAGTGATCCACTAGTGCCGTGGTTGGTGATGCAGGCGTTGGCCCCTTTCAGATTGTTTCTGATACCGACGTGACAAACAACGTTGTTGGGAAGATTCCTAAGCAGCCACATCGGATTGACGCTTTCGCTCAGCTTTTCGCCAAAANACCGAAGATTTTCGTTGGCTTCCGCGATCAAAGGCAGAAAATCATACTGTGTATCGTAGTGTCCTGCGCTGGTCCCTGCATACACTCCGAATCGTTCAGCAAACGATTCCTCGGCGCTGCCATCCAGCGTGGTGCGATAGTCGCTGATCCCGGCTGACTGAAGAGCTTGCTCGGCGGCATAGATCCCGATCATGTCGGTCTTCTTGATCAGCTTCAAAAGCTTTCGATCATCGATCAGCTGTCTGGGGGTGAGGCCGATGACGCCTCCTGCACGACAAGGCCAGCGCTCGATGTCCCATCCTTGAATCTCCGAGATTGAAACTTCGCCCTTGAGTAACGAATCGAAGATTTCGTTGGGGTTATTGCCGGATGCACAGATCGCACTCAATCCAGTGATGGCGATGTTGCGATGAGGGCTCATCTGTGGTCATCCTCCGCTCTGCGAAAGACCAGGCAGCTGTTGGAGCCACCGAAGCCAAGTGAGTTGGACATGGCAACATGAAGATCTCTCTTGATTGCCTGACCACAAACAAAATTAAGATCGCATTCGGGATCCCGCTGGTTGAGGTTGGCGTTGATCGGGATTGTTCTGTGATGAAGCGCCAAGGCGCAAACTGCAGCTTCCACCGCACCGGCTGCAGCAATCAGATGTCCCATTGTGCTCTTTGTTGAGCTGACGGCTACATTCGCAACATGATCACCAAACACAACATGCGCTGCGGCTGCCTCGCTGCGATCGTTCATGGGAGTCGATGTGCCGTGCGCGTTCAGATAATCAACCTCGTCAGGTCTGAGCCGAGCACACTCCAAGGCTTGTTGCATGGCCTGGATCGGTCCATCTCCCGATGGGTGTGAATCGGTGATTCGATAACTGGAGAGCGAATTGCCCTCTCCAGCCAGTTCTGAGTAGATTGTGGCTCCTCTTTTCAGCGCTGTCTCCCACTCTTCCAGCACTAGAAAACCGGCCCCTTCGCCCAGAACAAATCCATTGCGGGTCGCATCAAAAGGCCGACTGGCCTGTTGTGGAGAATCGTTGTCGTCTGAAACGGCATTCAGAAGACAGAATCCTGACAGCCCCAGCGGGCTGATCATGGAATCAAACCCTCCGGCAAGCACCCAATCACAGTCTCCACGTCGAATCAGCTTCAAGCCCGTTCCCACAGCCTGACCTCCGGATGCGCAGGCCGTGTGCACAGATGTGGTGTAACCCTCGATCCCATAGCGTTGTGCCAGAAGCGATACTCCCTGAGCTGCCTGGCTTCTGCAGAAGGCGATCGGATCTGACCCGATCCAACTGTCGAGCAGGAGATCGGTATCCAGCTCTCCGTCGCGCGTGGCCTCCCGTTGCAGAGCTTCCAGTTCGTCATAAGGCACGCTGACCATGCCTGTGCCCACAGCGCAGCCCCAGCGGTGGGCATGGGCCGGCTCCGGACGGATGCCGGCATCGCGCATGGCTTCTTCAGCGGCAGCCAATGCAAACAGATGGGCCCGGCCTGCAGCTTTCGTCACACGCCGATGACCAGTCAGGTTCAGATAAGCGTCACCCTTGACTTCGGCGGCAATCCTCACAGGAAATCCGCTCGCATCAAACAGCGTGATCGGTGCCACTCCACTGCGAGCATCCACCAATGACTGCCAGGTTTCGACCACGCCCGTGCCAACAGGCGTAACAAGTCCGATGCCTGTAATGGCAACACGACGACGTCGATCGCTCATCTCTTTCCCTCCATGACCACCGCCTTGGTGGCGAGCTCGGCTACTGCCGAGGCAACCAACTTGTCGCCGACTCGGGCGCTGAGCTTGATCTCCTTGAAGGCCGTCTCAGGACCAAGACCTTCGGCTCTCAGCCTGACGCGATCACCGGGAGCGATCCATGAGCGTACCTTCACGCGTCGGATGGCGGCAATCGTTGGCCTGGGTGAATCCGATCCCTGGTCAGTGCGATTGATCTGCTCCGCGACCAATGCGGAGAGCGCGTGCATCAGCAACGTTGCCGGAAACACCGGCTTTTTCGGAAAGTGATCGTCGAAGAAATCAGCTTGATCAGGAATGATGAGATCGCTTTCCACAATTCCGCTGGAATCTGCTTCCAGATGGGTCGGCATGATGGCAGGCAGCTGCATCAGCCGGCTCTCCTTGGCTCCAGTCGTCTTGAGCAGCTGGAATTGCTGTTCAAGGCTCCTGGGATCGTCGAATTCTTCCTGAGGCAGCATCGCACCTGAACAATCCATCAGCTCAAGCACCAGCCTCTCGCCGACACGTGCAGAACCTGAGTACGACACGGCATCGGTGTCGCAGGAATCAATGCGGACCTCCAGGTTCAGCAGTTCACCAGGCAGTCCATCAGAGAAGTATCGGGTTTGTCCGGCTAACGCTGCAACAGGCCTCCCGGCAAAGNCAATATGCGACATCGCATACCAGGCTGCCAGCTGGCCGATGGCCTCGGCGACCAACGACTGAGGAAAGCTGTTCAGATGGGCCGGGATCCTGAATGTTCCTTGGATGAAGCCGGGATCGCTGATCGATGTGATGCGATCCACGAAGGAGAATGCGCTGAACCGATGTGCCGTCACTGCACTGATTCACGGAGTGGATTCAGCCTGGTCACGCTGCGCACGGATCACGAGTTTGCAGAAGGTTTCGGGCGTAAACAGTCGCGGCACGTCAGCGACGTTGAGAGGCGACTTGAATCGCTCGGCCGGCACTTCGCTCAGATAGGCTTTCAATTGCTCGAGCCCAGCGCTCGTGACGACGCCGTTCTGCTCGAACTCACTCTCAGAGAGAGAGCCACGAGAGTCTTCAAGGATCTTGCCACGGGGAATCTTGACCTTGAAGGTCTTTTCGAGTCGGAAAACGATATCAAGAAAGTCGATCGACTCAGCATCCAGATCATCGATCAGAGAAGCTGTGAGGGTGATGTCCTCTGTTTCGCAGCCGAGTGCCTCCGCCATGGTCTCTGCGAGCTTGGGGAAGACGGCTGCAATCTCCTCTGCGGTGAAATCAGATTGGGTCATGGAGTTAGCTCATTTTGAAGCCGCCATCGACATGAAGCACCTGCCCAGTGATGTAATCGGACAGGCCTGAAGCGAAAAAGAGAACGGCGTTGGCGACATCCTCGGGTTGGCCAAAGCGGCCGAGGAGGATACGAGATTGTACCACATCGCCAGCCTGCTGTCTGATGGTTTCCGACATTTCGGTTTCGATCACGCCGGGAGCAACGCAATTCACCCTGATATTACGTGGCGCCAATTCCACCGCCAACGCTTTGGTAAGCGCGTTGATAGCGCCCTTGCTGGCTGCATAGTTGGTTTGACCACGCCCTCCTTTTTCGCCAGCAACAGAGCTGATATTGATGATCTTGCCCTTTCTTCTTGAGACCATGAAGGGAATCACAGGCCGCAATATGTTGAACACGCCAATGACATTGGTTGTGAGCACCTCCTCCACGTCCTCCTTGCTCAAAAGCCCAAGAATGTTGTCTCGAATGATGCCGGCGCTATTGACGAGAATATCGATTTTGTCGTTCTGCTCGGCAATCTCTTCGACGGCCTCTTCGCAAGCTGCGGCATCGCGCACATCAACTTGCTTTGCCTCGACATTCAGGCCAAGATCGGCTGCTTCTTTGAGCGTATGATCGGCCGCTACCTGATTGCTGCAATACAGGAAAGTCACCTTGGCACCTTGTGAGGCGAGCGTCAGCACAATCGACCGACCGATGCCTCGGCTGCCGCCGGTCACCACGGCTGTCTGATCCTGTAGCAGAGGTCCGGTGCTCATGGTCAGGGCAGCTTGTTGGGCCGTGGCTGATCGGCAATCCTCGCATTCGCTGAGCGGAGCTGCCAAGACAGTTCCACCAACGTTGAGGGTCACCGCCTCGCGAGGAGGCAGTCGATCCGTGCAGGATCAGCCGGAGATTGCAAATCCTCCATCGACGACCAGCGTGTGGCCGTTGATCATCTCCGCTTCGGGCAGGCAGAGCAGGTAGGCGGCATCGGCCACATGGTCGGGCAACAGGTTCTTCCCCGTGGGGTTTCTGTGGCTGAAGTTCTCCAGCAGTTCCTCCCGATTCGGGAAGTGGGACAGTGCATCGGTGTCGACGACGCCAGCGCTCACGGTATTCACACGGATGCCTTTCTGCCCGAGCTCCTGGGCCAGGCTGCGCACCAATGATTCCAGTGCCGCCTTGGAGGCGCCCACAAAGGCGTAGTCAGGAATCGCACGGCTGGCTCCAAGACTCGACAGCGCCAGGATGCGCCCTCCGTGGGGCATTCGCGGCACGGCTTCCTGGCTGAGCAGAAGCAGGGCAAGGGCATTGGTCTCCATGCACCACCGCCAGTGCTTGCGATTCATCTGCATCACCGGCTTCAGAACGCCGCTTGCAGCATTGCTGACCAGAATGTCGAGGTGGTCGAACTGTTCTGAAAAGCAGCTGAACATCTCTTTCACACTTTCAGGATCGCCAACGCTTCCTTGAATGGCTACGGCTTTCCTCCCGAGACTCTCAATCTGTTCGCACAGCGCCGATGCTTCCGCGTGACTGTTGTAGTAATTGATCGCGACGTCGCAGCCTGCGGTCGCCAATTTCAACGCAATCGCCCGCCCGATGCCCCTCGCCCCACCTGTCACGAACGCAACTTTCCCAGCCAGGCTCTGCATCATGGATCGTTTCTTTGCAGCCCTTCGGCTGTACCGGCAGATAGACGACCTAGAGTAGTTCATCGTTCCGTGTCGGCCCCCCGCCGCCGGTTGAGTGGAGGGGTTCTGAGTGTTACCCTGGTCTGAGGCGCTGGGCATGCTGCTGCCGCTGCTGCAGTCTCCCTGGGGTGCCGTGGCCTTCGTGCCGCTCTACGCGCTCTGGGTGACCCTGCTGCTGCCGGGGGTGTGGGCCTCGATGCTGGCCGGTGCCCTCTACGGCACTGCCTGGGGCAGCCTGATCGTGTTCGTGGGCGCTTGCCTGGGTGCCGAGGCGGCCTTTCTGCTGGGTCGCCACTGGTGGCGCGACTGGGCCCGGCGTCGCCTGGCCGCCGTGCCCAGGCTGCAGGCCGTGGAGCAGGCCGTGAGTCGTGAGGGGCTCAGGCTGGTGCTGCTTACGCGTCTGTCGCCGGCCTTCCCCTTCAGTCTGCTGAATCTGGCCTACGGCCTCAGTGAGGTGAGCCTGCGCGACTACACGATCGGCCTGATCGGCATCCTGCCGGGCACGATCCTGTTCTGCGGCCTCGGAGCCCTGGCCGGCGATGTGGCCCGCTTCGGCGAGGTGCTCTCCGGTGAGGCGGATGCCGGCACCTGGACTCTGCGGGTTTTGGGGGTGCTGGCCACGGTGGGGTCGGTGTGGCTGGCGGGAAGGGCGGCGCAGCGGGCGCTCACCCCTCCCGATGGCCCCTGAACGCTTCGCTGAGCTGACCTACAGGGTGGCGTAGAGGGTGGGATCGGCGTAGTCGCTGGCAAGATAGGCCGCACCGCTGCCGTTGTTGAGCAGGGCGCCGAAGTCGAGGAATTCCACAGAGTTGGAATCGAATTCGGCGCTCACGCCCAGCAGGACCCGGCTGGTGGGGCTCCGATCGGCGCTGATCACCTCCAGCCCTTCCGGAGAGCGGCTCACCTGCTGATAGGTGATGAAGTCGACGTCGTTGACGTTGGTGACGTCGTAAACCACCACCAGACCGCCCTGGGTGACAAGGTCAAGGCCGTTCGGATCGTCTTTATCGCCGGCAGTGGTGCGCTCCAGGGCCCCCACGGCGTAGCGGCGACCCTGATAGTCGAGCACGACCACCGATTCCGGCTCGACACCCTTGTCGTCGCTGCGGCCGTCGTCATAGATCCCGGCGAACTGGGCGATGTTCTGCAGGCTGGTGTTGTAGTCGGTGCCCTTGATGGTGTCGGTCATCCAGCTGTCCCAGAGCAGCTCGCCGGTGATGCCGTCGAACAGGCTGAGGCTGCGGGAGCCGAAGCTGACCGGGGTGCCGGTGCGGCTGCCGGATTCGAAGCTGAAGTCGTTGGTGGGGTCGGTGTCGGCCAGGTTGTTGCTGAGCACAAGAGCCTGGCCCTTCAGAGCATCATCTGCCGCGTTGTTGACGATCAGCTTGAGCCGATTCGGTACATTCGCGTAACCAAGGCTGCTGTCCCGGCGCTCGTCGAGGAAGGTCGCAGTNAAAATATCATTTTCATCGGTTACACCGTACTCCCGCGCATCACCCTCGTTGGCGGTGATGAAATAGACGTTACTCCCCTGCTCCCAGGCGGCGATGCCGTCGGCCATACGCAGGCCCAACACGTTCTGCTCATCAATGGGATTGAAGCCATTACTCGAAGCAGTTCCATTGGCAACCTCCTGATCCGTGAGATCAACAGACACCTGGCTGTAATCCACCCAGCCCAGACCGATGTAGGCCTCCACCTGGTTGGTGACCAGATTGATGCGGGCCACCGTGTTGNTTTTCCTGCAGGGTCACGAACAGGTAACCGCCGGCGGCGGACACGTATTCAGGCTCAGCGTCCTCGGCGAAGCAGGTGGTGACACCGCTGTTGCCGCTGAAGCGGATGCCGCTGCCCAGCAGCGCGACGCCAGAATTCAGCTCAGGGAGTATGACTTCAACTGCGGAAAAGGTCGGGGTCTTCCCTTCGCGGCTGATGTTGATGATCGATATGCTGCCCTCTGGATCAAAGCCGTAGTCGGTGTAGGGCTGTCCCTCATTGGCGATGTAGAGCTGGCTACCGTCGGCACTGAAGCGGATCGCATCGGTGAGATAGCCGGTGTTCACCTCGTCGAGATAGGTGAGCACGCCCGACGGAGACAGGCTGTAGAAGAGGATCTTGCTTCCGGGGGTGGTGCTGTTGTTGGGATCGTCGTAGTTCTCGGGAGTGGCGGCGATGGCGATCAGGTTGCCGAAGGTGGCCACCGAGGTGGTGAAGTAACCGCTCAGCTCCAGCTGCTTCACAAACTGGGGATTGGTNGGGTCGCTCCAGTCGGTGAGCGTAACCCGATCGCTGCCGCCGCTGGTGATGGTGTACAGCCTGTTGGCGAAGGAGACCGAAGCGCTGATCTCAGCCACCAGGCCGTCTTCGCCAGGTGCTTGCGCTTCTGGTTTTGCAAGGTAGGTGAGGTCGATGCGGCCAAGCCGGGCTTCGGCGGGCTCAGCTCCTCGGGGGCTGAACGGCTCGAGGATCGGCTGCAGGGGACCCTTGGACGGACTGGGGAAGCGGGCGGCCATGGCTGGTGGGGCACTGGCCGCAACGCTCTCATGCGCGATCTCGCCTCTCGTTATGAACAGATGAAGGCGTCTTGCCGATCACGCCGGCATGTGTTGTGGGCCTCTCAGGCCCTGACGTTCAGCCGTTCGGCTCGCCGATGTCGGGATTGGGAAGCCGCCAATCACGCAGAGCTGCGATCAGCACGAACCAGCCCAGCCTCAGGCGGGCCAGGGGGCCGGGCCGGGCCGCCAGCTCGGCGAACTTGGCACGACCGCATTCGGTTTTGATCCAGCGGAATACGGAGGGTGAGGGCGTCTTCATCGTTCCATCATGGCTGTTCCGTTTTCTCCTCGCTGTTGCTGGAAGACGCCTGATGTCAGTGAATACTTGTCCTGTGTGGCAGAGCACCAGTCAGAAGAGCGGATTGAAGCGGGAGCGATTCTGACGCTGAACGTGGTTGCCCTCGATCCTCAGATCCGTGGTCATGCGTGCTGCTGCGGTGCCCCCCGTCTGCTTCTCAGTAAGGTCTCCCTGAGGATCGCCAGCAGTTGTTCCTGCTCGCTTCGGGTTGCCTTGTCAAGACTCTGAATGCAGAGAAACCGGGGCTGCTCGCAGTCGCTGTCGATCTTGGGCAGGGCCTGGAAGATGTCCAGGCCTGCTGCATGGTGCTTGATCAGGGCTGATAGCGCGTCTGCCTTCACATGGCAGACCGTCTTGCCGCTTCCGCAAGGCACCAGCCTGCCCTGCTTCAGGCCGATGCACCAGGCCAAGGCCTGCACCAGGAATTGGCGATGGTGCCGGAATCGATAGCTTGCATTGCGTCTGAGAAGACCGGGATTCCTGGCGAAAAAATCCTCGATCACTGGTCGGTAGAGGGGATAGGGAGCGTGTTCAATGCTCAGAAACTCGTGGCGCAGGTTCGCTGTCAGTGCTGCCGTTCTGTTGGCATCATTAAAGCCAGGCCTGACCTTCCTGAAATGACTGGCGATGTCGAGCAGTTTCAGTTTTGCCCGATGGGCCGATCGAGAGTAGGGCCGGAGTCGCGCCAGGGGTCTTGGGACCCCTGGGGCCGCGAAGAAATCCGAGGGGAGCGTTGGCCTGAGGATGAAGAAGTCGTCATTCATGTAAAGGAAATGATCGGCCAGATCTGGTGTGCGGTGGATGAGTGACTCGATTGATCTGGAATTGAATGTGGGCGCCAGATCGATCAGATCCCCAAAAATCTCCGCGTGATCAACGATTGAGATCTTGTTCAGCTCTGATGCGCTGCAGCCGAGTTCGCTCAGGGCTTCCAGTTGAGGCCTCTGCTGATCCGTGATGACATGAATCCGCCGCACGAATGCCGCATTGATCAGGATCGATGCCAGGCAGTAGAGAATCTCGTTGTTATTGGCATACCTTGTGGAGCCGCGCAGCGTTGATCGCAGTTTGCTGGACTGTCTCTGCTGCTTCCAGAACTGATCTCGCTTGCGGTTGAGTTTCGGGTCATTGCCGTCGACCCAGGTCACGACAGCGTCAATATCAACATCTTGCATGCTCACTCAACCAGCCTGGCTTCATTTCTTTTCTCCGTTTTCTCGCTGTGTTCCAGCGGATTGGGAGCGCTCAACAGCTGCAGAAGCGCTGTCTGATCCAGCACCGGCACCCCCAGGCCCTCAGCCGTGCTCAGCTTGCTGCCGGCCTCAGCCCCAGCCACAACGTAACTGGTCTTCCGGCTCACCGAACCGGTCACCTTGCCGCCAGCCTTCTCGATCAGCTCCTGGGCCTGGCGGCGGCTGAGGCTGGGCAGGGTGCCCGTGAGCACGAAGGTCTGGCCCGAGAGCGGGGCGGAGGCACCAACCGCTGGCGCCTCTTCTGCCGCGTTGGCCATGGAGAACCCCAGCCCCTGGAGCTGCTCCAGCAGCGTCTGATTGGCCGGAGTGGCGAACCACTGCTGCAGGCTCTGGGCGATCTCGGCGCCGATGCCGAACACGGCCGTGATCGCTTCGGGCGTCTCCGCCGCGGCTCTCGCCAGCTCTGCGGCGCTGGGAAAGGCCCGCGCCAGGGCCTTGGCGTTGACCTCGCCCACGTGGTGGATGCCGAGGCCGTAGAGCTGGCGGTGCCACGGTTGCCCTTTGGAGGCAGCCAGGGCTTCCGTCAGGTTGTCGGCGCTTTTCTGGCCCATGCGCTCGAGGCTGGCCAGCAGGGCCCCATCGAGTCGGTAGAGGTCCGCGATCGAGCGCACCAGACCCTTCCCCACCAGTTGCTCGATCAGCTTGCTGCCGAGGCCGTCCACATCGAGGGCTCCCTTGCTCACCCAGTGCCGCAACGAGCCGCGCAGGATCGCCGGACAGCTCGAATTCACGCAGCGGGTGGCGGCCTCACCCCGTTCGCGCACGAGCGTCGAGCCGCATTCCGGGCAGGCTTGGGGGAGCTGCAGGGGCCGTGCCCCGGCGGGCCGCAGTTCCGGCAGCACCCGCACCACCTCGGGGATGATCTCGCCGGCCTTGCGCACCACGATCGTGTCGCCGGCGTGCAGATCCAGCTCCGCCAGCCGGTCGGCGTTGTGCAGGGTGGCGCGGCTCACCGTGGTGCCGGCCAGTGCTACCGGCTCGAATTCGGCCACCGGCGTCACCACGCCGGTGCGGCCCACCTGGCAGGCCAGACGCATCAGCTTGCTGGGTGCCTCCTCGGCGGCGTACTTGAGCGCGACTGCCCAGCGCGGCGCCTTCTGGGTGAAGCCGGTGTCGGCCTGCAGGCGCAGGTCGTCGAGCTTCACGACCACGCCGTCGGTGGCATAGGGGAGCCCCTTGCGGCCCTCCTCCCACCGAGCGAAGAAGGCCTCCACCGCTGCCAGGCCCGGCAGCAGCTCGGCGTTGGGGTTCACGCGGAAGCCGGCGGCCTGGAGCCACTGGAGGCTCTCCCATTGGGTGGTGGGGCGTGCGGGGTCAGCATCACTGGGGCCGCCCGCCTCTGGGCCGCGCTGCCACTCCTCCGGCAGGTGCAGGGTGTAGGCGAAGAAATCGAGCCGCCGGGCCGCCACCACGCGCGGGTCCAGCTGACGCANGGTGCCGGCGCAGGCGTTGCGGGGGTTGGCGAACAGTGCCTCCCCCTTTGCCTCCCGTTCGGCATTGAGGGCGGCAAAGGTGGCATCGGGGATCAGGGCCTCGCCGCGCACCTCCACCCAGGCGGGCGGCTTCTCCAGCTGCAGTCGCAGCGGCACGCTCTGGATTGTGCGCACGTTGGCGGTGATCTCCTCGCCACGCTCGCCATCGCCCCGGGTGGCGGCGCGCACCAGCACGCCCTGCTCGTAGCTGAGGGCCAGGGCGTTGCCGTCGATCTTCAGCTCGCCCACCATCGGCAGTTCCGGCAGCGGCTCGCCCCGGGCCGGGGTGCGGTCGAGCACCTTGAGCAGCCGCCCGTACCAGGCCTCCAGCTCCTCGAGCGAGAAGGCGTTGTCGAGGCTGAACAGGGGAATGCGGTGCTCCACGCTGCGGAAGCCCTCGGCCGGCGATCCACCCANNCGTTGGGTGGGACTGTCCGGCTCGAGCAGTTCCGGGTGGGCCGTCTCGAGATCCTGAAGCTCCCGCAGCAGCCGGTCGTAGACCGGGTCCTCCATCAGCGGCGCGTCGAGCACGTAATAAGCGTGGGCTGCGCGGTTGAGCAGNCCACGCAGCTCGGCGGCCCTGGCCTGCTGGGCGGCTGTGGCGCTCATGGACGCTGGTTGATGAGGTGTTGGGCTCAGCTGGCGACGGTCCTGATGCGGTCGATGCGCCAGGTGTCATCGAGCTTCACGAAGGTGAAGTCAAGCGGCAGTTCCTCCTTGGCGTCGTTGAGCAGCTTGACCGTGAGGATCAGCTGGCCCTCCTGCAGGCGCGGCCGGCCGCTCTTGAGGTTGCGGTAGCGGTTGAGCTTGAGACCCGCCAGGAAGGCGATGAACTGCTTGCGGTTCACATGGCTGCGGTAGTTCTTGGTGGTGAGCAGGTAGGCGCCATCCACCTGGCCGCTGGCGATCTGGGTGAAGAACTGCTTGAGCAGCGGATTGATGCCGCGGGCGCTGAGCACCAGCTTCACCGCCGTGATCGTCCAGTAGAGGAGCAGGGCTCCGGCGCCTGCCAGCAGGGCCTTGGTGCCGATGCCTTGCACCAGTTGCCAATCCATCGACGGCTCAACCTGTGTTGAATGGNCCCAGAGTCTGACTGACCAGGCTCTCCGCCAGCGCCTCCGCACCGCCCGTGCCGCTCGAGCCCCTGCTGCCCCTCTTCCATCGGCTCAACCGGGAGCATTTCGAGGGCTCCCTGGCCCCGGACGGCCGGCCCTTGGTGGTCGTGCGCTGGAGCGACGGCCGCCTGCGCCGCAGCGCCGGTCTCTACCGGCACGGCCGCCGGCCCGACGGCAGCGACCTGAGCGAGATCGTGCTGTCGCGCCCCCTGCTGGAACCGCTGCCGCGCGAGGCAACGCTCAGCACCCTCTGCCACGAGATGATTCACGCCTGGACTCACCGGGTGCTGGGGTTGGCGGAGGTGCACGGCCCTCACTTCCGGGCCCGGATGGCGGCGATCAATGCGGTCCAGAACGACTTCCTGGTCAGCGTGCGGCATCGCTATCCCCTGCCCGGCGCCGACGGCGGGGAGCGTGCCTGGCGCTGGCTGGCCCGCTGCCCGCGCTGCGGTGTCACGGCCCCCTATCGCCGCCGGGTGAAGGGGCTGGCCTGCCGCCAATGCTGCGAGCTGCACCACGACGGCCGCTGGCACGCCAGCTGTGTGCTCGAGTTTGTGGAGGCCGCCGCCTAAGGTCGGCCCACGCCGCCTCGGCCATGGCCACCTTTTTCTGGACTCTGGAAATGGCGGGCCTGAGCATTGCCCTGATCGGCATGCTGCGCGAGCGGGGTCTGCGGGCCCGGCGTCGTTAGCCTGGGCCCATGGACGACTTCCGCCCGCAGCGCCGGCGCCCGGCAGACCCCCTCGAGCAGGGACTGGACAAGCTGATGTCGGCCGGCGTCAGCTGGTGGATGGGGTTTCCGGGGCCCGGCCCGGCAGTCGGCCCACTGGCCGTGGCACCGCTCCTCTGCCCCGGCTCGGGGATCTGGGGCGCTGGGTGGAGAGCCGCCTGGACGGTCTGCTCGATGAGGACGATGACGCCTGGCGTGAGTCGTGGCAGCAACAGCCTCCTGCACCCCAGCCGGGCGCTGGCGGCCGCCGGCCTCTGGAGGCCATCTCCCGGCGCGGCCGGCCACCATCCTTCCCCGGCCGCGGCGATGGTCGCCCCGATGCCGGAGGCGACGCCGTGATCCGATCGGCGGAGGAGGACTGGCCCGACGATGCCTCCTTCACGTTGCCCCGCTGGCAGNCGTGATCCGCTCGGCCGCCGCCCGGTCGATCCGCTGCGGGAGCCTGCTCCTGATTCGGCCAGGCCGATGCCGNCGGTCCGGCCCCTGCCCCGCTCCAGCCGCCGGCGCTGACTAACCTGCCCCTAGACGCGCTGAACTGATGAGCAGCCTGGTGGTGGTGGGTTTCCCCAACGTTGAGGAGGCCGAGCTGGTGCGGCGCGAGCTGGTCGACATCCAGCGCGAACAGCTGATCGCGCTGGAGGACGCGGTCGTTGTGGAACATGACAGCGAAGGCCAGGTGCACCTTCGCCAGGCGATCAACCTGGCCGCCGCCGGTGCTGGGCGGGGGCTTCTGGGGCACCCTGGTGGGGCTGCTGTTCCTCAACCCTCTGCTGGGAGCGGCCGTGGGCGCAGGCGTCGGCGCCGCCTCAGGCTCCCTCTCCGACATCGGCATCAACGACGGCTTCATGCGCGAGCTGGGTGAGACCCTGCCCCGCGGTGGCGCCGCCCTCTGTCTGCTGGTGCGCCAGGCCACTCCGGATCGGGTGGTGGAGCGGCTGCGCGCCCACGCCCCGCACGCCAAGCTGCTGCGCACCAACCTCTCCCATACCGACGAGGACAGGTTGCGGGAGCTGCTGGAGCGGGCCCGTCAGCAGGCCGAGGCGCTCAGGCTGGCCTGAGCCTCTGGCTCGAGCTGGAACCCGCAACCCCGCTGGCGCAGGGCCGCATTCACCGGCTCCACCAGCGCACTGGGCAGCTCGCTGGCCAGTTCCTCCACGCCGGAGATGACCGCTTCCCTGTTGGCCTGGAGGGCTTCGAGCAGGTCAGCCCACTGATCCACGAGGCGCCGCTCGGCAGCCGTCTGCAGGCCCTGATCCTCCAGCACGGCGCCACAGCCGCTCCGGTGCCACAGCGCCCCGCCAGGGCGGCATCTGCCTGCCGGGCACCTCGCCAGGCCGGCGCGCAGGGCATGACNGCTGGGGGCCCCATCGCGTTGCCGCACCCCCGCCACCTCAAGCAGCCGGCCGCACTGCACGGCGGAGATGCCATGGAGGCGGCCCAGGTCGGTGAGGCTCAGCCAGGTGCCGTCGTGAATCGGATGGGGGGCGGAAATCGGATGGGAGGCCATCGTCCTCCGGAGCAGGTTGACCCAAGGTGCGTCAAGCATGAGGACTGTCAACCTGTCAAGTGATGTTCCGCATCATTCCGCGCTTGCCTGTCCCAGCCACCGCTCCAGGGCCGGCGAGAACACCTCACGGATCACGGTGAGCTCCCTGCCGCCCCGGAAGAAGCGGTAGTGGCGGCTCCAGAATGGTCCCCTGCGTCCGAAACGCTCCTCCAGCCAGGGAGCGTCGACCCGGGCCAGTCCGTCGACCTCGCGGTACAGCTCCGCCCGGTTGCTGGTGAGACTGCGCCAGATCGGCTGCTCGCGCTCCCGCAGATGGGCGTCGGCCTGTGCCTGGTTCCACCAGCTCTCCGCCCAGGCCAGCGTTTCGTCGCCACAGCGCAGCCACACCTGGCGTCGCAGCAGCGGGGTCTCCAGCTCAGTGATCTCGGGTGGTGGAGGTGCGCCGGCGGCCCTGAGGGGATCACTGGCATCGTCGGCCGACATGGCGATCAGATCGATCGTCACCGGTTGGCCGCTCAGGGATTCGAGGTGTCGCGTGGGGCTTCCATCACCCAGCAACAGCAGCCTCCAGGGCCCGCTCAGCCTGCGGTCGCCCGCAGCCGTGGAGCCATCGCTCAGGTTGAGCTGCCAGAGGGGCCAGGGGGACGGGAGCAGCCCTGCAGAGTCACGACCGGAGTCCATGGCGTCATTCTGGTCAGCCCCTCCCTCCGACCGTGCTCTGGCCGGTAGGGTTCCCCCAACCGGCCTGCCAGGGTGCTGTCCGAGGTCGTCGTCACCAACCTGCATCGTCGCTACACGGGGGTGTCGGCCACGGTGAAGGCCCTGGTCCCCTGGCAGCGTCAGCACCTCGACGTGGCCGTGTGGGACTGGGGCCGGCTCGGTCTCGGCGGTGAGATCGGCGCCTGGCATCTGCTGCGTTTCGGCTGGTCGCGACCGCCTGGAGGACAGCGACGGATCTGGCATGCCCGCCGGGACATCGAGATCCTGTTCGGCCTGGCGCTGCGGTCCCTGCTGCGCCAGCCCTGGAGCGTGGTGTTCACCTCGGCGGCGCCGAAGCGGCCGGGCTGGTGGCTGCGGCAGCTCATCCGCCGCTGCGATGCGGTGATCGCCACCTCCCCCCGTTCGGCCGCGTTTCTGGAGCACTGCGAGGCGGTGATTCCGCACGGCGTGGATTGTGAGCTGTTCTCGCCGGCCCTGGATCGCCAGGCAGCACTCGCGGAGGTGGGGCTTGCCGGTCAGCAGGTCATCGCCAGCTTCGGTCGCATCCGGCCAAGCAAGGGCACCGACCTGGTGGTGGAGGCCCTGCTGCGGCTGTTGCCCGGCGCTCCCGGCTGGGTCGGGGTGATCACCGGCCTGTGCCGGCGNCCTGAGCAGCCTTACCTGGCTGCTCTGCAGCAGCGCATCGCCGCCGCAGGCCTGGCAGAGCGCATCCGGTTCACGGGGGATCTCACGCCGGCCCAGATTCGCCGCTGGTATCAACGGTCTTCGATCTGTGTGGCGGCCTCGCGGCGCGAGGGCTTCGGACTCACCCCCCTGGAGGCGATGGCCAGTGGCTGTGTGCCGGTCACGTCCNGCGCCGGGGCCTGGCCCTGGATCATCCGTCCGCCGTTCGGCGTGCTGGTGGAAACCGGCGAGCTCGAACCGCTGGTCGCCGCGCTCGATGCCCTGATCGCCGATTCCGGGCAGCTGGCCACCATGGCTGCTGAAGCACGGCGTGCTGCTGTACTGGACTGTTCGATCCAGCGGGAAGTGGATCAGATTCATGCCCTCTATGCCAGGCTCAGCTGCTGAGGAGGCAGGGCGATGCAGTCCGGTCCGGACGTCAGCGTGATCATCTCCACCTACAACGCTCCGCGTTGGCTGGAACTGGTGCTGGAGGGATACTTCTGCCAGGCATTCACTGGCTCGTTTGAGCTGGTTATTGCGGATGACGGTTCCACCGAGGAGACGGCGCGGTTGATCGATCGGATGTCCAGCCGCAGTCCGGTGCCGATCCGCTACATCTGGCAGCCGGACGAAGGCTTTCAGAAGTGCCGGATCCTCAACAAGGCGATCGCTGTCTCATGCGGGCAGTTGCTACTGTTCACCGATGGTGATTGCATTCCTCAGTCCACGATGGTGGCCATCCACCACAGTCGGGCCGAGCCGGGATGGTTCCTCACCGGTGGCTATCTGAAGCTTCCCAGGGCGGTCTCTGAGACCATCAGCGTGAGCGATATCAAGGCCGGCCACGTCTTCCAGCCATGGTGGTTGATCCACCATGGTTTCAGGCCCTCCGGCAAGCTTCTGAAGCTCATGCTGCGGCAGCCGTGGGATCGATTGGCCAATCAGATCACGCCCACGAAGCGCACCTGGAATGGCCATAACTCGTCATGCCACCGGGACGATGCAATTGCCATCAATGGATTCAATGAGGAAATGCAGTATGGAGGTGAGGATGTTGAATTTGGCTGTCGCCTGAACCATTTTGGAGTACGTGGACGTCATATTCGTTTCTCAACCATTCCTGTACATTTACATCATGAGCATTCCTATGTGAAAGCGGGCATGCGCGAACGGAATGCCCAGATCCGTGAGCAGACCATCCATTCACGCCTCCAATATTCACCATTAGGATTGCAACAATGGCTCCGTGAAGACGGTGCCCTCTCCTTGGCCAAGCATGATCGCTGTTGGTATCGGAACTGAGGCCATTCGTCTAGGCATCTGATTCGTGACGGAAGCTTTACCTGCGGACTCCCTATCGATTTGTTTGTTCTCGGATGTGGCATTGCCAAGCGTCGGTGGAGCGCAGACGGTTCTTGATGAGCTGGCAAGCCGTTTCCAGTTGCTAGGTCATCGCCCGGTTGTCTTGGCGCCAGTGCCCAAACAGTCTTGGGATGACAGCCATCTGTCCTATCCAGTGATCCGTCATCGACGCTTGCTCTCTAAGCGTTATGCGGTGAGGCTGCTGCTACCAAGACTTATTCTTTTGCAGGCAATGAACCGGTTTGACGTGATTCATTGCCATGCAGCATACCCGCAGGCCTATGTGGCTCGCGATCTTTCAAGGCTTTTCAATATTCCCTACGTTGTCAGGCCCCATGGCGCTGATGTTCTGCCTGGAGATTCCATTTGCAGCAATCCGAAGCTGGCACGGCGTGTCCGTTCAGCGTTAGCGGATGCAGACGCAGTCGTGGCGCAGGGAGAGTCGATGCGGCAGGTGATTCAACGTTTTGCTGTGTCTGAACATCGGATCGTCACGATTAATAACGGCGTGAATCTTGACCTTTCTTCGTTTGTCCCCTCATTTGACTACCCTCGACCCTATGCCTTGGCAATGACGAGTCTGGTTCCTCATAAAGGAATCGATCTTCTGCTCCAGGCCTGGGCCAAGTCCTCGGGATCGTCGTCGCTTGATCTGCTGATTGCAGGGGCGGGCCCAGAGCGGGACAAGCTTGAACAGTTGGCCTTGGAGCTTGGCATCTCAGAACGAGTGCGTTGGCTGGGCCTTGTGGCTGGAGCTGGCAAAGNCTCCCTGCTTCGATCCGCTCAGTTCTTTATTTCAACGCCACGAAGGGAGCCGTTTTCCAATGCGCTGCTCGAGGCTCTTGCAGCTGGATTACCTGTCGTGGCTACAGCTGTTGACGGCAACAAAGAAATTGTTCAACACAACATCAACGGTCTGCTTTGTGCACCCAACTCTGCATCTGATATTGCAGAAGCCATCAATCTGCTGTCCTCCCAAGTTTCATTGCGTCAGTCGCTCGCCGCAGGGGCAACAAGGCTGGCTGCAAACTATAACTGGGACCGCGTTGTAAGCCAGTATCTCGATATCTATCGCAGGGCTATTGAATCAAGGGCCTCAATCGCCTAGGACACCCGCTAGGTGTTTTTCGCAGGCAAACAGGATTTTTTCATGCACCTGCGCTGTTCTCATCCTTCCACCCCGAATTCCATGATAGGCGCGATCTGGCCTTAGCCTTAATAGTTCACCAACTCCTACTTTCTGGAAACGATGTGGAATTTTTTTCTGGAAGAAGTGTCTGAGAGCGGTTTTCAAGGTGCCGAGCCCAACCTCTGCGTTGCCAATTGAGTTGAGAAAGCTCCAGCAGCAGTGCATGACGGCAATTGAACTCATCTCTGGAGAGCCGGCATACAAATGCTGCCAGCGAGCATTGAATTTATCGGGTAACCTCTGCCAGTCCCAGCCATCTCTTCTCAGCATAGCGATGGCAATCGCCAGTCCCGCCTGATCGCTTTGATGGATCCACCGGCGTGTTCCTTTCGACTCATCAAAAAGTGATGCGATCTTCAGAATCGACTTTTCCCAATGGGTACGAAGGTCTGCTGCCCAGGGAGCGAAAACGACACCGCCATTGTAATAGGGAAGCATTAATCGAGTCTGGTTGTCTTCCGATTCAAAACCCATCATGCGTCTTGGAAAGCGTGGCAGGCCCAGCTCATGTACCAAGGGCTTGATTGGAGTTGGCAGAGGCAGCTCCAGGGTTGAATAGATCACTCGCCAATCCCGAATCGTCACATTTGGAGCATCATCGGGTGATGTAGCCAGACTGCCAGCCAGGGCCGAGGCGGAAGAGATATCCGACAGGATCGCTATGTCGACGTCGAGTAAGAGGTAGTTCTCTGTTTCATTGCTGATTTCCAGGCCGCGCAACTTATTGCCAACATGATGGCCTTGACGAAGTTGTAATGGATCATGCACGGTGATGCGTGCTCCGCATTGGCCTGCAAGCAGACGAACACTCGGTGGCGGCTCACCGATACAGGCGAGATGCAGTGGATAGTGGCGAGCCTCACCGGCATACTCCATCCAGCTTGCCAGAAAAACCAGCGTTCGCGCCTCAAAGACAGCTCGCCCACTGCCCGAAAAATCAGGAACAGTGATAACGTCAAAAGCTTGAGCCTGAGACGTGAAAGAAATCATGTGTGGTTTGAACGTGAATGAATCATACTCGCCTTGCAAAAGGGGAATCAGCTCCTCTCCACAATCACGACCCATTTCTGCGCAGGGATACCTTCGGGTGATGACTCCAGACGCTGCTGGATGGCTCCTCCGTAGTATTCAGCTTCTTGGAATCGTGCGATGAAAAATCAAATCGTGATCATCAATGTGGTAGGATCTGATCAACGCAGGCTGGGCTAATGATTTACATCGTGCTGGGCATGCACAAGTCGGGTACAACACTGATCTCTCAGATTCTTCATCATTCAGGCATCTCGATGGTTGATGACGTGGATGAGACTACGTCCTATGACAAGGGTAATCAGTGGGAGCGGGAATCGACCAAGGCAATGAATCATCAGCTTCTTGGCTCGAACGGATTGTTCAGCCTGCTCGCCAAACCGCCGGCTGTTAGAACTGCTGACCCAGTCATCCGCCATCAGATGTCTGAATTGATCAGTCGTTATAACTCCTCGGGCCAAGACTGGGGATTTAAGGATCCTCGCAGTTCGTTAGTTTATGACGAGTGGTCAACTGTTCTGCCTGAGCACAGGATTATCGCCGTATATCGACGGCCTGAGGAGGTATGGAATCATTATTGGAACAGCAGTACCCGATTGAGACGTCGTCTCACGGTTTTTCGGCATTTTGTCGCCTGCTGGTGTGAATACAACCTACAAGTTATACAATCAATTCAAAAGGCCAAGGCGCCATGGATTGTTCTGTCCTATTCGCGGCTCATGCATTCAGATAACGAGTTTCGCCGGCTTGAGGCTTTTGTTGGGCGCCTTTGTGTGACGAGCGCAGACCCGAGATGAAGCGCAGCAGTCCATCGCCAAGAGGAATTTATCAGCTCGCGACCATGGTCCAAAGCATGAAATCCAGACATGATCCAATGTCTGTTCTCGCAGCGTTGGAAGAACTCGAGTCTGCGACGGTTTCGTTGGAAACTCCCATTGGTCATCAGTCAGCCAGTGAATCGCCAATGCCAGGGCCGCTTGCCAATAACAATCCGTTGTTCTGAAACACGGAAGCCATTAGGCAATCCTTGATGCCGCAACAAACTCTCTGCACAGTTGGCTGTAATCATGCCCCTGTGTGTGCTTTCACCTAGCACCATAGCATTACGTTTGATCATCAATCGGCGACTACCCGCAGGAAGGTCAATCTGCCTGTGAAGGGTATCCATCACCTTGGCTGACTCAATCACAGGCGGGAATCTTTCAAACAGATGGCGAAGAACCCTCACCCTCAGAAACTGATGCAGCCATATTCTTTTATAGTTGTGGATCTCTCTGAAGGCAGCATCTCGGATCCAGTACTCGCACGACTCATCCCCGGCGCGCATTGTCTTGTCACGAGACTGGCGCTTCGTGAGGCACAGCCCTGATATGTCTGATGGTGCCTCACAGAGGCTGGCGACGACATTCTGTGCGATTCTCCTATTCACCCAGATCGGGTACTTATCATCTGGACACCAATAAACCCACTCATCATCATGGAAGTTCTTCAGCATATCCAAGACTGCCGCTCTGAATCTTCCTCTCTCATTGCCTTCGCTGGTTTCACGAAGGACAACCCTGCTTCCTAGGCGAGCCGCGATATCTCGAGTGTCTTGCCCATCTGGAAGATGAAATCTGAATGGACTGTCGGGCCAGACTCTCTGGTAACAAGTAATCATATGCTCTGCCAGTGGTGCGTAGCGCTGACATGTCAGCACGATGGCAGGGATGGATGTATTCATTTCTATCTGCGATAGGTCATTCTTAACGCTCGCTGGCTAATGGTTAGTTGGGGGCGATCTGCTTCATAGCCCCAGCGCATCATCCAATCACTGCATTCATCCTCTATGGCTCTGATTTGGGCTGGCAGTAATATCTTTCTGTACTCCCCAATTCCAGCGGTTGCAATGTGGTTGTGATGTAGCAATGAATGCGGGTCGAACTTGCTCATGTTTCTGCCTGTCTGCATTTGTATGGCCACTTGGCCTGCCCTTAGCTTCTGATTGTCGAGACTATATTCCTGTGCGAGTGACCCAATCTCATTTTCGCTGAGCGAGATGTCAAGATGGTCTGCTATACTCTTGATCACGCCATGCAAATCTGTCACTAGATCTTCGTAGCGACAGACCAATGCTCCAGGTTGTCGGGCCCATTCATCAAAGCGACCTGTCCAATACCTGAGCCGATCATTCCGCCATATCTTGCGAAATGACCAGTCGTTTTTCTTCATTGCCGAAACCACAACATCTCTGATGTCTCGATGGGCAGTGATTACTTTGGCCCCATTATGTTCAATTTCTTTCAGCATCTCGGAAGTCAACTTATGGGCTTTGAATGCCAGCATCTGGCTGCTGGATGAATGCAAAGAGCGTATTTCCGAGAAGGCTTCGGGGGAATGCCAGGTAATTCTGTCGCCAAGCCCCCTGTCTTCAATGAGTTGGCTAACAATCTGATACTGGAGCGTTGATCCTGATCGAAACATGCCGCCGCAGAAAACAAACATAGTCTTCCTTCTCGGGCTATTGGGCTGCGGCACAATATTCTAGCCTATGCCCTTGCAAGAATGATTCTTTTCCTGCGAACCGACGCTCATAGTGGGTGTCCGGATGTCTGTCAAGTCTCTCAATTGATGTCCTAAAACGATACTCTACGAATGCAATAGCTTGTCCTGTATTCATCCACTTCCTATTTCTTGTCGGGCCAGTCTGCGGAGCGCCAGCCTATGAGCTCTTCAAGCTGCCTTTCATAGGGCTCAAAATCAGACTCGAGTTGATCACGAATATGCTTTGGGACCACTGTCTTTATGCGACTCTGGTTGACCACAGGATAATCATCTGGCTGCCATCTCGTCACACCTAGGAAGTCGCAAACTTCAGCCAGGGTCAGCGTGGGCTGCTTAAACAGCCTGCTTGACCTGATGAGTAGGATCTGATTCCTAGGGAAATACCGGAAGAATCGCTTGATCAGAATGGCATATCTGCCTCTTGCCTTGTAGGAAAAGTATTGATGCACAGCACTGCAATAGTGCGGATCGTTCAACATCTTTTCTTCTTCGCCGGCAAGGCGTTCTTCTTCTGCCTCAAGGGCGTCGCGAAGCGATAGGCACTCCCGTTGGTCTTTAAGATTCTTCTGATAGTGAGAGATTGCTCTATCGATTGGATCTCGGAGCAGAAAGACTAGCCGCGCGTCTGGTATTGTGTTATGTATTCTTTGGGGAACTCGCGGCTCATACATGTAGTAAGGACTTGATTCAAACAGGAGTTGATGCCTGTTATTGGAGACTGCCTTGCCCATTCTGAATTGTCGCTTATACCATGCATGTCCACGATCGAAGTGGAGATCAAAGTAGTGAACTTCTTTTCGGCGTGATGCCGAGAGCTGGGGATGCTTGGCAAGATAGCTAAATAGCGCGGTTGTTCCGCAGCGCATGCCTCCACCAATGATCAGCTGTGGAAAAGGACGCTGTCGTCCTGTGATTGAATCTGTTGCTTCAAGCCATGCATCCCAGGTCTTCCGCCTGATTCGTGTTGCTATTCCCGGCTGTCGACGCAGCACAGCGCTACAAGCATCAGTGCCGCATCGATAGTCAACCTTCTCGATCTGCATTCCTGATGTACTGATCACGGGACTGTTGTAAGTGAATCTCGCTCCATGTCTAATCCTTTTATCGTGTGACCGATCCATTCTGTTGATGGAGTGTGGACTGGGCCAGAAAAACCCCATAGAGACAACTCAGGGAGCCAGTGACCTCAAAACTGGCGATACTTCTCCCAAACATGAAAGCTATCAATAGCGACACAAGGGCTGCCAAGCTAGCGATGCTGATTGGATTGTGTCGATCGATGCTCATTCCCTTGGCAAGCCTGATCTGCGACAGGATATAGGCAAGTGTCAAGCCAAGCCCAATGAAGCCAGTGGAGAAGAAGAGATCGACACCAATATTGTGTGGATGGTTGTACACTCTGGATATATCTTGATATGAGTAAACTCCGAAGACCTCCCTGAATGTGTTAAAGCCAAAACCTGAAAAGGGGTGAGAGCTGATTGTTCGTTCTATTGCCGTGTGCCACATGCTTAATCTAATGTCGAGGCTCTTGATGCTTGTCAAAATATCCTTTCGGTCAAATGCGACGATGAAGGCGGCGAAAAGCCCTCCCGTGCCTACGTAAGCTGCAATCTGTATTACTCTTGATGCCCCGAATCTGCAAGTCAACCAGAAGGCTGCAAAGCAGATGGCTGCGAGCCATCCGGTTCTGTGATTGGAGAATAGTAGAAGCACGGCAACGGCAACAAGATTGACGATGAGAAGCATTCTCGTCGCCTTGTCTTGACTATCCTTGTGCCTGGCTATCAACTGTGATGCCAAGGCTATCCCTAGGATCAACCCAGCGAACAGTAGGCTATAGCCGGTTCCGTTGGGATTGTCGCGAACACCAAAGTAAAGACGCCCTTCGTAATAGGCGGGAGACATGAAGTAAACGGCGAGCAGGATTGACGTTGGAATCAGCGTTTGCAGGCGTATGCCATCACGCCAGAGGTGCCTGCCGATCGTTACGCCTGGTATCAACATTAGAAAGCCGCTGGCAAAGCTCAGTGCTCCTTTCACCGCGGTTCCGGGGCTGCCACTCAACGCCGAGAGCGCGATCATCGCAACTAGATAAATTCCCGTATAAACTGGGATCCTCCTGTCAATCTGGCGATAATCTTGATTGGCTAGTGCGATCAGGAAGATCGTCAAAATCAGAATTGGACGTATCTTGACGTGCCATATGCCGATTGGTGCAATCAGCAGCATGGTTGTTTCAAGATGCCAGAGCCAGGTAGTGCCTTGCTGATCGGCTCGGCCATCCTTCACCGCCAGCTTCGATCTGGTTTCATTCTGGGAGTCATGCTGGTCTGTCATCGATTTGGGGTATCCTCCCGTATGGCGCGGTTGCCCACTCTCCTGTCGGGCTGCAGCAAGTCAGGTTCGGCTGTGACGGACGCGCCGAAGGGGCTCGGGCGATGGTTTCATGGTCGGCTTTTCGGCCACCCAGGCGGATCTAACCTCGACGATATGCGACGTGGGCGACTTCAAAAGCCACTGCTGATGTTTACGCGGGCCTGTTCGCCACCCCGTTCAATCACAGCGGTATCGCCGCTTGCGGATCGCAGCCGCCAGCCTGTGCTTCCGATCGTTTCACCGACGCTGGCACTGGTGGAGCTGCCGCCGATTTGAAAGATCGCTGAGCTGTTTCCCCCGGGGACCTGGATCACACCCACCAATTGAGGCATGCTGCCGCCACCGCTGCTGGCGGGGGGCGGTGCGCTTGGCGTGACGCCGCGGCCTTGAGCGGCTGGTGCGGGAGCACTGACCCGACTGCTCATCGGAACCTGAAGCACCCGAGCCGGAGGTGCAGAGCTGCTTGGCAGGGTGGCCAACTCCTGCATCCATGGCTCATCCGGAGGAGGAGGAGGCAGCTCAGGGCCTTCGCCGCTGGCGTTTGACCCAGGGGCTTTGGCACTGGAGGCCGATGACGCTCCCCCGGCCNGGGTCAGATTGCGCAAGCGCTCGATGAGCAGCATGTTGCGCTCCTGTTGCAGAGCCTGCTGCTGCTGGTTCCAGATGCCCAGCCCCGCGAGGGTGGTTCCCGAGAGCAGCAGCGCCATCAGCCCGAACCCGCCGAGCAACAGTCTCCTGTCGGCAGGGATGCGGCTGCCTGCTTGGGATGCTCGTGGGACAGCTCGAGGAGGCCTCTGGGGGTTGACAGTTGTTCTGGCTTGGTGATGTCGGGCTGGCAGCGTGGTCGTTGCCGCTTCAGTGGGCGCTTCTTCGGGCGCGATAGGCCTTGCAGGCTCCGTTTCGACGATCTCCAGTTCGATCGAAGGCTCCGGGGCGAACACCCGGTTCATCACCTGCTCGGCCTTGAGTTCCCAGAAGGCTCTCGAGGTCGGGATGCCACGCACCGGACTCATAGCACTGGCGATCCATGGGCTGGACGAGCCAGTGTATCGGTGTTGGGCTGAGATGGGGAGTTGCGCGACTCGTGGCTGCGCCGCCGCTCCAGCTCCAGCCAGAGCAGCAGGGCGGTGAGGTCGGCATGACTCACCCCTGCCACGCGGGANGCCTGCCCCAGGGTGGCCGGCTGCACGACCGCCAGCTTCTCGCGAGCCTCGCGGGAGAGAGTGGCGATGGATGCATAGTCGATTCCTGCGGGGATGGGGCGGTGCTGCTGCTTGCGCACCTGCTCGATCTGCTGTTGCTGGCGGGCCAGATAACCGCTGTATTTGATGTCGATCTCGGCGGCCTCGGCCACATCGCGCGCCAGNCCTGGTGGGGCCAGGCCATGGCGCATGAGGTCGGTGGCATGGAACCCCGGTCGGCGCAGCAGCTCCGCCAGGGTGACCGAGCCCTTGATCGCCGCTCCGGTCTGAGCCTGCACCGCCTGGGCCTCCGGATCGCTCGCCCTGAGCCGAATGGTGTCGAGGCGCTGCCGTTCTGCAGTGATCTCCTCCTGCTTGGCGGTGTAGATCGCCCAGCGCCGATCATCGATCAGGCCAAGCTCGCGGCCCAGGGGCGTGAGGCGCCGGTCGGCGTTGTCGCCGCGCAGCACCAGCCTGTATTCGCTGCGGCTGGTGAGCACCCGGTAGGCTCGCGCAGATCCTTGGTGATCAGATCGTCGATCATCGTGCCGATGTAGCTGCTCTCCCGCGGCAGATGCACCGGCTCCTGGTTGCGCACCTGCCGGGCGGCATTGAGGCCTGCCACGAGCCCCTGGGCAGCGGCCTCCTCGTAACCGGTGGTGCCGTTGAGCTGCCCTGCCGTGAACAGTCCGGCAACCCGCTTGGTTTCCAGTGAGGCCTTGAGCTGGGTGGCGGGCAGCACGTCGTAGTCCACGGCGTAGGCGGGGCGCAGCATCACGCAGTGCTCCAGCCCCGGCAGCGTGCGCAGCAATTCCAGCTGCAGGTGCTCAGGCAGGCCTGTGGAGAAGCCCTGCACATAGATCTCCGGTGTGTCGCGACCTTCCGGCTCCAGAAAGATCTGGTGGCTCTCCTTGTCGGCGAAGCGCACGATCTTGTCTTCGATCGAAGGGCAGTAGCGGGGCCCCTTGCTGTCGATCAGGCCGCCGTAGATCGGCGTGAGGTGCAGATTGTCCTGGATCAAACGGTGGGTGGCGGCGGTGGTCCGGGTGATGTGGCAGCTCATCTGCTCGCCGCTCACCCAGGCTGACGGATCAAAGGAGAAGAACCGATCGGCGGCGTCGCTGGGCTGCTCGTCCAGCTGGTCGAGGGCGATGCTGCGCCGGTCGACCCGTGCCGGTGTGCCCGTCTTGAGCCGATCAGTGCTGAAGCCGAGAGCCTGCAGGCTCTCGGTGAGCCCTTCGGCGGCCTGCTCGCCAGCCCGGCCNGCCGGCATCGACTGATGGCCCACCCAGATGCGGCCGCCGAGAAAGGTGCCGGTGGTCAGCACCACCGCCCGGGCGGTATAGATGCTGCCGAAGTAGGTGCGCACGCCGGTGATGCGGGCTGCCGGCCCGTGTGCAGGTTCCCAGCATGCGCCGCCGCCATCGGCGTCACCCTCGATCAGCAGCGACGTCACCATCGCCTCGCGGAGCGCCAGGTTGGGGGTGTGCTGCAGCAGCTGCAGCATCTGGCGGGCGTAGAGGCGCTTGTCGGTCTGGGCCCTCAGGGCCCACACGGCCGGGCCTCGGCTGGCGTTGAGGATCCGCTTCTGCAGGGCGGTGGCATCGGCCAGCCGGCCGATCACACCCCCGAGGGCATCAACCTCATGCACCAGTTGGCTCTTGGCCGGTCCGCCCACCGCAGGATTGCACGGTTGCCAGGCAATCCGATCGAGGTTCAGGGTGAACAGGGCCGTCTGCAGACCCAAGCGGGCCGCGGTCAGGGCGGCCTCACAGCCGGCGTGACCGCCACCGACCACGATCACATCGAAGGCTTCGGAGCTTCGTTCACTGGGCTGGCGCATCATTGAATCCTAGAAGCTTCCCTGCGCTGAAACGCGGTTTGCGGCCGTTGCTCAGCCCGGATGGGTTGACCCGCTTCTGGGCCTCGAGTTCCTGTCGGGACGCGTAGGCCTTGCGCCTGGAAACCAGGAGTAATAAAGAATGATGTCCCTGCCGGATGGGTGCTGTATCACATGACGATTGAAATCAAGTTTCGGGAGGCCTCGATCGCGCAGGGCGAATGCTTTCAGCAGCCGGCTCGACACCTCGGGAGCAACAGGGGAATCGAAAAGAAGCAACACTCCTTGCGCTCCGTGGAACTGACCTCGGCTGCCTGAATCTGAGGCATGGCGATCAGCAACGCTGTTGCCTGCAGGGTGCTCTTTCGCCAGCCTGATCACTCGGGCGCGCGGGAATGCCAATCTTGCATTGGCCGCCACCTTGATGTTGCTTGTGACAATCACATCGATTGCCGCTGAGGGCGTCGTGATGGCGGCGATTGCAGCCGTGAGCTCCGAGATCGACGGCGCCAGTTTTTTCTTCTGATGACGTGGAATCAGAGTTGAACTGGCCATCTGCGCCGGCAGGGCGATCAAGGCTGCCAGAGCGGCAATCATCGAAAGACTGGCAAAGCCTTTCAATCTCCTCTTCTCCAGTGGTGGCAGCAGGGTCGCGGCACTGAGCGGAACGTAAAACAGCAACGAGTGAAACCAGTGAACTCTGATGACCTTCTCCTGTGTCACCAGAACGATCACCAGCAGCATTGTTGCAGCCATGGCCAGCGGCAACCTCTGCAGCAATGCCCGTGCAGGATGCCTGGTGGGGTTGGCGATCTTCAGCTCATGACGATGTGGCCAGGCCAGGACTGAGAAGCCCAGCCAATAGGGGCTTAGGAAAACCATGGCCATCACGAATCCGCTCAGGGGCCAAGCCCAGAAAGGAAGGCGCATCACCTCATAGTCGGTCCATCCGTAGAGGGAATCGCTGGCATTCGCAAGGCACCACTGAAGGTGCGGCGCCACCAATGCGCTGGTCGTGCCTAAGCTCAGAAGAATCCTTGGATTGAGATAGACGGCCCTGAATCGCTCAATGGTGAGACCTGTGGCGATCAGCGTGCCGATGAGAATGAGAAAATTGTATTTACTGAGCAGGCCTGCGGCTGCGAGTATCCCCAGCAGGAGGAAGTTCAACACAGATGGCTGCCGCTCGGTACGAACCAGCACCAGCAGCAGGAAGATCCCCATCGTCGTGGCCAGCACCGAGTGGCTCAGGCTGGTTTGGGACGTCCATATGAACTGTGGGATCAAGGCATAACTGCTGATCGCGATGATCGTTTGGTCAGCCCTGAGCTTGAGCTCCCTGCTCAATAGCAGCAGGCCCCCCACGCAGGAGCTGAGCAGGCCTACCTTGAGAATCGCAAGCGCTGTCTGGCTTGGTCCCAAGGCGGCAAAGCCCAGTTTCGTTAAATAGGTGTAGAGAGGAGGCTGATCCCCGTAGCCCAGTCGCCAGTCCTGAGACAGCAGAACCTGTTCGGCGTCGTCGAAGCTGATGGTGCTGTTGAGGGCAATTCTGAGGGCGGCAAAAACGATCAAATAGAGAGTGATGCCCAGCCAGAGCCTGGTGGAGGGGTGATGCAGAGCTTTCCTGCGGTGCTCCTGATGCATCCCTCAAGGCGCCGCCAGATTCCTGAACCGTGTGAACTGGGGCTCGAACAACAGCTTCACGGTTCCCACCGGTCCGTTGCGGTGCTTGGTCACGATCACCTCGGTGATGCCGCGGTCGGGGGTTTCGGGGTTGTAGTACTCGTCGCGGTAGATCATCAGCACTAGGTCGGCGTCCTGCTCGATCGAGCCCGATTCGCGCAGATCGCTCAGCATCGGCCGCTTGTTGGTGCGCGATTCCACGCCCCGGCTCAGCTGGGAGAGGGCCATCACCGGCACGTTGAGTTCCCGGGCCATGCCCTTGAGACCGCGGGTGATGCGGCTCAGTTCCTGCACCCGGTTGTCGGGGGTGCTGCCCTCCATCAGCTGCAGGTAGTCGATCACCACCAAGCCGAGTTCCTTGCCGGTTTCAGCCATCAGGCGGCGGCAGAGGGAGCGCATCTCCAGCACGCCGGCGTTGGGCTTGTCATCGATGTAGAGGGCAGCTGGCCGAGGCTGTTGATGCCCTGGCCCAGCAGCGGCCACTCCTCCTGCTGCAGCCGGCCGGTGCGCAGCCGGCCGCTCTCGATCCCCACCTCCATCGACAGCAGCCGGTAGGTGAGCTGCTCCTTGCTCATCTCCAGCGAGAAGACGCAGACCGGCAGCTGGTGCAGCTGGGCCACGTTCTTGGCGATGTTGAGCACGATCGAGGTCTTGCCCATGGCCGGTCGGCCGGCGACGATGATCAGATCGCTGCGCTGCAGCCCCTGGGTGATGGCATCCAGGTCGTAGAAGTTCACCGGGATGCCGGCCACCGCAGTGCCCAGGGAGCGGCTCTCGATCTCGTTGAAGGTGCTGGTGAGGATCTCGGCCGTCGGGGTGAGGCCCTGGCTGGGCTTCTCCTGACTGATCGCGAAGATCGTCTGCTCGGCCTCGTCGAGCACCTGATCCATCGGCTTGCTCGCATCGAAGCCGAGGGCGATCACCGTGTTGCCGGAGCGGATCAGCTGGCGGCGCAGATGTTTGTCATGGACCAGCCGTGCCACCTGCTCGATCGAGGCCGTGGAACTGATCCGCTCCACCAGCTCCACCAGCCGCCCCTGGCCGCCCACCTTCTCCAGCTGGCCGGTGTCGGCCAGCCAGGCGGTCATCGCGGTGAGGTCGGTCGGTTTGCCCTGGCCGTGCAGCATCAGGGCGGTGCGGTAGATCTCCCGGTGAGCGCTCAGATAGAAGGCATCAGGGCGCAGCAGGTCGGCCACGCGGCCGATGGCGTCGGGGTCCAGCAGGATGGCCGCCCAGGCACGGCCTCCTCGGCTTCCAGGTTCTGGGGCGCACCGCATCGGGCAGGGCCTCGAAGCGGGCCTCCGGCCTTGAGCGAGATGCCGCCGCTGTCGAAGGTGATGCCCTTGCCCGCCAGCACCACCGGACCGGTCGAAGGCGCGCCGCGTCCGGTATAGCGCACGATCA